>NZ_JBYTAH010000010.1:0-136179 GCF_058787975.1 Cupriavidus sp. FW305-26 | reverse complement strand
CCGCCCGCCCCTCACCCGCCATGCCTATCCGCTCCTGGGACATCT
The DNA here is from genome assembly GCF_058787975.1 of Cupriavidus sp. FW305-26. Lineage (NCBI taxonomy): Bacteria > Pseudomonadati > Pseudomonadota > Betaproteobacteria > Burkholderiales > Burkholderiaceae > Cupriavidus > Cupriavidus sp. FW305-26. The sequence goes on along the minus strand of NZ_JBYTAH010000010.1, from coordinate 136,134 downwards.
TCTGCACCGTGATCGACAATTTCGGCGACATCGGCGTCTGCTGGCGGCTGGCACGCCAGCTCGCACAGGAACACGGGCACGCGGTGCGGCTGTGGGTCGATGACCTGGCCAGCTTCGCGCGGCTGGCGCCGGAACTCGATACCGGCGCCACGGTGCAGCGCCTGGCGGGCGTGGAGATCCGTCCGTGGCGGCCGGGTGGCGACAGCGTGGATGACACCGCCGGGGTCGAGCCACACGATGCCGTCATCGAAGCCTTCGCCTGTGATGTGCCGCAAGCCTTCCTGGCCCGCATGGCCGCGCGTGACCCCAAACCCGCCTGGATCAACCTGGAATACCTGAGCGCCGAGCCCTGGGTACGGGAGCACCATGCGATGCCCTCGCCCCATCCCCGGCTGCCGCTGGTGAAGCATTTCTTCTTCCCCGGCTTCGAGCCCGGCACCGGCGGCCTGCTGCGGGAATCGATGCTGGGCGCGCAGCGCGCCGCCTTCCTCGGCGGCACGGCTGCCCAGGCGGCCTTGTGGCACCGGCTGAGCGTGACGCCCCGGCCCGATGCGCTGCGCGTGAGCCTGTTTGCCTACCGCAACCCGGCCCTGCCCGCGCTGCTGGAGCAATGGCGCGATGCCGCCGAGGCGGTCCATTGCCTGGTGCCCGCAGGCCTGACCGCGGACCAGGTCGCCGAATGGCTGGCTGCCCCGCTGCGGATTGGCGACCCGGTGGAACGCGGCAGCCTGTGCGTGCAGCTGATCCCTTTCGTACGCCAGGAGCACTTTGACGAACTGCTGTGGGCCTGCGACCTGAACTTCGTGCGCGGCGAGGATTCCTTCGTGCGCGCGCAATGGGCGGCGCGGCCGCTGGTGTGGCATATCTACCCGCAGGACGATGCCGCGCACCGGGTCAAGCTGGACGCCTGGCTCGACCTGTTCGGCCAGGGCGGCGTGGCGCCGGAAGCAGCCGCCGCGCTGACGGACTTCTGGCACGCCTGGAACGGCTACGGCAATGCCGTGGACTGGCCGCGTCTGCGTGCGCACCTGCCGGCACTTGCCGCGATCGCAGCGCGCTGGGAGCGGCGTTTGCAGCATCCTGGCGATCTTGCCGCCAACCTGGTGGCGTTTTGCGAAAATCGGGTAAAATGATCGGTTGATTCAAATGGCGACCTGGGCCGGAGAACCAGGGCCTTTCCCAGGCGTCAGACCGACACTGGGCGAAGACCTGAATGCAAGCTGAGCACGGGGTCGCGAGCGCGTGAACGCCTCTCGTTGGGGCTCACAGGCTCACCGCAGGTGATGCCGGCAGCGCGCCTTCGCCATTCCAAATTCCTACTTTCTATTTCAGGAAAACAGTTCAGATGAAAATCGCACAGGAACTCCGCGTCGGTAACGTGTTCATGATCGGCGGCGATCCGATGGTCGTGCAGAAGGCCGAATACAACAAGTCGGGCCGCAACGCCGCTGTGGTCAAGATGAAGTACAAGAACCTGCTGACGGACGCACCGGGCGAGTCGGTGTTCAAGGCCGACGACAAGTTCGAAGTTGTGGTGCTGGAGCGCCGCGAATGCACCTACTCGTACTTCGCTGACCCGATGTACGTGTTCATGGACGCCGACTACAACCAGTACGAAGTCGAGAAGGACAGCATGGGCGACTCGCTGAACTACCTCGAAGACGGCATGAACGTTGAAGTGGTGTTCTACAACGACAAGGCCATCTCGGTTGAAATGCCGACCACGCTGGTCCGTGAGATCGTCTACACCGAGCCGGCAGTCAAGGGCGACACCTCGTCGGGCAAGGTGCTCAAGGGCGCCAAGATCAACACCGGCTTCGAGCTGCAAGTGCCGCTGTTCTGCAACATCGGCGACAAGATCGAAATCGACACCCGCACCGGCGAATACCGCAGCCGCGCCAACTAAGGCGCTTGCCTCACCCCGCCTCAGCGCGGGGCCGGTCAACAAAAATGGCAGCCTCGGCTGCCATTTTTGTTTGTGCACGCGGCCCCGTTCAGGCGATCAGGTCGTGCTCTTTCAGCGTGCGCAGCGCGGCGCGGTACTCGCCCTCCTGGTGCAGCTTGTTCCAGTCCAGCGGCTTCCTGCGCGCGAACAGCTTGCGGATGCGGCGCTGCGAGGTCTTGTCGATGCCCACGTCCAGCTCGGTCAGCAACTGGTCGGCGCGCTCCGGGTGGTTGCAGATCAGCACCATGTCACAGCCCGCGGTCAGCGCGGCGCGCGCGGCCTCAGTGACATTGCCGACGACGCTGGCGCCTTCCATGCTGAGGTCGTCGCTGAAGATCACGCCCTCGAAGCCCAGCTGGGCGCGCAGCACGTCCTGCAGCCAGTAGCGCGAGAAGCCGGCCGGGTTCGGGTCGACCTTGGGGTAGATCACGTGCGCCGGCATCACCGACGACAGCGACAGGCCCAGCCACTCGTACGGGCGCGCATCCTGCTCCAGGATCTCGTCCAGCGAGCGCTCGTCGACCGGGATCGCCACGTGCGAATCGGCCTCGACATAGCCGTGGCCAGGGAAGTGCTTGCCGCAGTTGCTCATGCCGGCCAGCAGCAGGCCATGGTTCAGGTGGCCGGCCAGCATCGACACCACGCGCGGATCGGCGTGGAAAGCGCGGTCGCCGATCACGGCGCTGCGGCCGTAGTCCAGGTCCAGCACCGGGGTGAAGCTCAGGTCGATGTCGCAGGCGCGCAGTTCGGCGGCCAGCACATAGCCGCAGGCCACGGCGGCCTTGGTCGCGGCCAGCACGTCGCGCTCCCACAGCTCGCCCAGGCAGTGCATCGCCGGCAGGTGGGTGAAGCCGTCGGTCTTGCAGCGCTGCACGCGCCCGCCCTCATGGTCGATGCAGATCAGCACGTCGTCTCGCACCGCGCGGATGGCGCGCGTCAGCGCCTGCAGTTGCGCGCGCGACTCGAAATTGCGCGCGAACAGGATCACGCCGCCGGTCAGCGGATGCGCGATGCGGCGCAAGTCCTCCGCGTCGAGCTGCTTGCCGACGACGTCGAGGACCACCGGGCCCGGCCGCTTGCCAGAGTTCTTCTTGGACATGGAAGTTGTTGGATTCACAAGGCTGTAGGTTGGGAAGCCGCCCCGCCCGCACGCTCGGCAATGGCGAAGGCGACGGCAAAGTCGTGCTCGTCACTGACACTGACCCGCACGGAGAGCCCGCGTTCCGCCAGCCATGCGGCCAGCTCGCCATGGCATATCGGCGTGGGCTCGCCGGACGGCAGGTTCATCAGCTCCATGGCGCGCCACGTCATCGGCCAGCGCATGCCCAGGCCAATGGCCTTGGAGAACGCCTCCTTGGCAGCGAAGCGCGTGGACAAGAAGGCCAGCCCGCGCTTCTCGGAGCGCGCCTTGCGCGCGTGGTACTTGGCCAGCTCATCGGGGCCCAGCACCTTCTCGGCGAAACGGCCGTTGGTGCGTTCCATCACGCCCTGCACGCGGGCGATCTGGATGATGTCGGTGCCGACGCCGTAGATCACGCCGGCGCGCCCGCGGCAGGATAGCGCGTGCCCAGGCGCGCGGCGACCATGATGGCCTTCATCTCGCGCACCGCGTTCTCCCAGCCCGCGAACACCGCATGCGCCACGATCGCGTGGCCGATGTTCAGCTCCTTGATGCCGGGCAGCGCGGCGATCGGCTGCACATTGGTGTAGTGCAGGCCATGGCCGGCGTTGACCACCAGGCCGTGCTTCTGGCCCGCATCGACGCCATCGGCGATGCGGCGGAACTCGAGCGCCTGCTCATCGGGCGTATGCGCATCGGCATAGCGGCCGGTATGCAGCTCGATCACCGGCGCGCCGCACGCGGCCGCCGCGGCGATCTGGTCGGCATCGGCATCAATGAACAGCGACACGCGGATGCCGGCACCGGCCAGCTGCGCGCACGCCGCCTTGACCTGCTCGAAACGCCCGGCCACATCGAGCCCGCCCTCGGTGGTCACTTCCTCGCGGCGCTCCGGCACCAGGCATACGTCCTGCGGACGGATCTCGCAGGCGATGTCGAGCATCTCCTGCGTGAGCGCGCATTCCAGGTTCATGCGCGTGGCCAGTTGCGGGCGCAGCGCGCGCACGTCGGCATCGCGGATATGGCGGCGGTCTTCGCGCAGGTGCAGCGTGATCAGGTCGGCGCCGGCCTGTTCCGCCAGCAGCGCGGCACGGATGGGATCGGGGTACACGGTGCCGCGCGCGTTGCGCAGCGTGGCGACGTGGTCGATATTGACGCCAAGGTCGATGACGCCCGGATTTGCGTGGAAGATCATGCGAGCAGGTGCAGGAGTAAGTCGGATGGTTCTTGAGTCGGTCAGAGATACTGCAGGTCGATCAGAATCTGGCGCGTCTTCAGCGGCGCGCCTTGCAGATAATAATGCAGCAGGAACCGCATCAGCGCGCGGCTTTGCGCGGCGGTCTGCGCGCGGCTGTAATCGTCCTGCGCCATGTCCAGCAGGGTCTGGCCGGTCACCACCGGCCACGACGACGGGTCGCTCGGCTGCGCGCGGCGCACGCCGCGCTCTGGCTGGTAGACATAGTCCAGGCCCGGCTGGACCCGCTCGCCGGTGCTCAGGCACTGGTCAAAGGCAACCGCGAAGCCGGTTTCCTGCAGCAGCACGCGTTCAAAGCTGCGCAGCACCAGCCCGGCTTGCTCGCCGTGCGCCAGCCGCGTCAGCGTCGTCAGGTAATGGCGGAACAAGGCCGGATGCGCATCCTCGCGCGGGCAGAAGCGCATCAGCAGCTCGTTCAGGTAGAACGCCGACAGCAACGCATCGCCGGCCAGCGGCGGCATGCCGCCGACCCACTCGGCCTTGGTCAGGGTCTTGACCTCGCCGCGGCCGCTCCATGACACCGAGACCGGGTGGAAATGCTGCAACACCGCACGCAGCGCGGAGTGCGGGCGCTTGGCGCCCTTGGCCACCATCGAGATGCGGCCGTAGTCGCGCGTGAACAGGTCCAGGATCAGGCTGGTCTCGCGATACGGCCAGGCGTGCAGCACAAAGCCGGGCTGCTCGGCCACGCGCGACTCGGGCCGGGCCGGCACGATGCGCATGGCACGATCCATCATCGCGCGCGCGGCAGCGTCGGCCATGCCGGGCAGCGCCCTGCTGTCGAGCAGTTCGGCGGCCTCGTCGACCACGGGGTCGGCGCGGCGGGACCGTGGCGCCGGCGCCGGCGCGCGCGCGATGTCAGCCGTCTTGCTCACTGGTCGCTCGCTGTTGTGCTCACTCGTAGCCGTACGCGCGCAGCCCTGCTTCGTTGTCGGCCCAACCGCTCTTCACCTTGATCCACATTTCCAGGTAGACCTTGCCGTCGAACAGCTTTTCCATGTCCAGGCGCGCCTCGGTGGAGATCTGCTTGAGCTTGGCGCCCTTGTTGCCGATGATCATGGCCTTGTGCGCGTCTCGCTCGACCAGGATGGTGGCAAAGACGCGGCGCAGGCGGCCTTCGGTCTCGAACTTGTCGATGATCACGGTGCTGGTGTACGGGAGCTCGTCGCCGGTCCAGCGGAACACCTTCTCGCGGATGATCTCCGAGGCCAGGAAGCGCTCGCTGCGGTCGGTCATGGCGTCGGCGTCGTACATCGGCTCGCCTTCCGGCAGGTAGGGCCGGATGATCTCGAACAGGCGCGCGATATGGTCGTGGGTCTTGGCCGTCATCGGCACCACTTCGCGGAACGGGAACTGCTGCCCCATCTTTTCCAGGAAGGGCATCATCACTTCCAGGCGGTTCTCGCCGTTGACGCGGTCCAGCTTGTTGGCGACCAGCAGCACCGGCGTGTTCTTCGGCAGCAGCGACAGCACCTTCTCGTCGTCGGCGCCGTAGTAGCCGGCCTCGACCACGAACAGGACCAGGTCCACCGACGACAGCGTGGACGTGACCGCGCGGTTCAGCGAACGGTTCAGCGCGCTGGCGTGGCGGGTCTGGAAGCCCGGCGTGTCGACGAACACATACTGCGCGTCATCCGTGGTCTGGATGCCGACGATGCGGTGGCGCGTGGTCTGCGCCTTGCGCGAGGTGATGCTGATCTTCTGGCCGACCAGCGCGTTCATCAGCGTGGACTTGCCCACGTTGGGGCGGCCGACGATGGCCACGGTGCCGCAGCGGAACGCCGCGGCCGGGGTATCCGCCGCGTCTTGCTGCGGATGGGTAGATTCGGTCATTCCTTCAACCTGAGAGACAGCTGTGGGTCCTGCGGCACGGGTTGCTTGCGGGTCTTGCCGGTGCGCTCGGCGCGGCTGCGCTTGAGCAGCTGCGGCACCAGCTTCTGGACTTCGTCCAGCGCCAGCTTGGCGGCGGCCTGCTCGGCAGCGCGCCGCGAGGCGCCGGTGCCAAACACCCGGACTTCCAGTTTAGGCACCGTGCACTCGACTTCAAACTGCTGGCTGTGCGCGGCCCCGTGTGTGGCGATTACGTTATATTGCGGCAGGGCGATCTTGTGGCCCTGCAGGTATTCCTGCAGCAGGGTCTTGGCGTCCTTGCCCAGCGTGCGCGGGTCGACCTGCTCCAGGATCGGGATATAGAGCTTGCGGATCAGCGCGCGCGCGGCGTCGAAGCCGGCGTCGAGGAAGACCGCGCCGACGATCGCTTCGAGCGCATCGGCGAGGATGGACGGACGGCGGAAGCCTCCGCTCTTGAGTTCGCCCTCGCCCAGGCGCAGCGTGTCGGACAGCTGCAACATCTGGGCGATCTCGTACAGGGCCTGCTGCTTGACCAGGTTGGCCCGCACGCGCGACAGGTCGCCCTCGTCGAGCTTGCCGAACATGCCATAGAGCATGTCGGCCACGGCGCAGTTGAGCACCGAATCGCCCAGGAATTCAAGGCGTTCGTTGTGCTGGGCGCTGTGACTGCGGTGCGTCAGCGCCTGTTGCAGCAATTCGGGCTTGCTGAATCGGTAGCCGAGTCGTTGCTGCAAGGCGTCAAGGTTCATATCAGTGCTGCGTTCCTGAATAGGTAATCAGTAGGCTCAGGGGTCCGTAGACGGGCACCTCGGTCCGGTACGAGAAATCGACCGACTGGATGGTGCCGTTCTCGTCTTCCCGGATCAGGAGGTCCTCGGCCTTGACTGCGGTAATCCGGTCGATGGCTGCCTGCTTTTCAAAAAAATCGGCCACTTCGCGCTTGTTGGCGGCGCGCTGCTTGGCATAGCTGGCGGCGCGCTTGACCGAAAAATACTCCACCAGGCTCGGGATCGCGCGCAGGGCCGGCAAGGCCACCCCGATCACGAACACCACGATCACCAGCAGCGTCCAGACGGAAAACCCGCCTATGCCTGCCCGGCGTCGTACCGGATTCCTGCCCACCACCTTCCCAAGTTGACCCATGATGCGCTCGTCCTCGTTTTGCGTTGAGTGTTCTTGCGCCGCGGGGATTCTTATTTGAACGTTCCCACGCGTCCGAAATTGCCGAGGTTCATCCAGATCACAAAGGCCTTGCCGACGATATTCTCATCCGGCACGAACCCCCAGAAACGGGAATCCAGGCTGTTGTCCCGGTTGTCACCCATGACGAAATAGTGACCTGCAGGTACCTTGCAGGTCACGCCCTGCTGATTGTAAGTGCAGTTTTCCCGGTACGGGAAATCCGGGTCCGCCCCCGCGATAAACGCCGGGCGGTCGGCGTCGTTCAGGATGCCATGATCGACGCTGCCTGGCAGCTTTTCGCGGAAATGCCTGGAATATGCCAGGCGCTCCTCGTCCAGGAAATCCGGCAGCGCGGCGTACTCGGCCGGCTTGCCGTTGATGGTCAGGCGCTTGTTGGCATACTGCACCACGTCGCCTGGCACGCCGATCACGCGCTTGATGTAGTCGAGCGACGGGTCTTTCGGGTAGCGGAACACCATGACGTCGCCGCGCTGCGGCTCGCCCATGTCCATGACCTTCTTGTTCACCACCGGCAGGCGGATGCCGTACTCGTACTTGTTGACCAGGATGAAGTCGCCGATCAGCAGCGTCGGGATCATCGAGCCGGACGGGATCTTGAACGGCTCGACCACGAACGAGCGCAGCACGAACACCGCCAGGATCACCGGAAAGAAACTGGCCGAATATTCCAGCCACCACGGCTGGCGCAGCTTTTCCTCGGCCAGGCGCTTGCGCGTGGCGTCAGCTTCCGCCGCGCCGAAGCGGCCCTGCAGGTCGGCCTGGCGCGAATCGAATTCGGCCAGCGCCAGCCGCGCCGAAGAGCGGCGCTGTCGCTCGAACACGAGCTTGTCCGCAACCCACGCGACGCCCGTAATCACCACCAGCACAAAAAGGATCAGTGCAAAATTCATGACGGCTTCTGGTTTTTTGAAATCCTGGTACAGCCTGTTCTTTCACCACGGCGGCAAGCCGCCGCGCGTGGCACTGCCCTGCTCGCGGCGCCTTCTTACTTGTCATCCACCTGCAGGATGGCCAGGAAAGCCTCCTGCGGGATCTCGACCGTACCGACCTGCTTCATCCGCTTCTTGCCCGCCTTCTGCTTCTCCAGCAGCTTCTTCTTGCGCGTGATGTCGCCGCCGTAGCACTTGGCCAGCACGTTCTTGCGCAGCGCCTTGACGTTTTCGCGCGCAATGATATTCGCGCCGATGGCGGCCTGGATCGCCACGTCGTACATCTGGCGCGGAATGATCTCGCGCATCTTGGCTGCGACCTCGCGGCCGCGGTATTGCGAGTTCGAACGGTGCACGATCACCGACAGCGCATCGACCTTGTCGCTGTTGATCAGGATGTCGACCTTGACCACGTCCGACGGGCGATATTCCTTGAACTCGTAGTCCATCGACGCATAGCCGCGCGACACCGACTTCAGGCGGTCGAAGAAGTCCATCACGATTTCCGCCATCGGGATCTCGTAGGTCAGCTGCACCTGCTTGCCGTGGTAGCTCATGTTGATTTGCGAGCCACGCTTCTGCGTGCACAGCGTAATCACCGAGCCGACATATTCCTGCGGCATATACAGGTTGACGGTGACGATCGGTTCCAGGATCGCCTCGATCTTGCTCGGGTCCGGCATCTTCGCCGGATTTTCCACGGTGATCACGGTGCCGTCGCGCATCTCGACCTGGTACACCACCGTCGGCGCGGTGGTGATCAGGTCCATGTCGAACTCGCGCTCCAGGCGCTCCTGCACGATCTCCATGTGCAGCAGGCCGAGGAAGCCGCAGCGGAAGCCGAAGCCCAGCGCCTGCGACACTTCCGGCTCGAACATCAGCGAGGCATCGTTGAGCCGCAGCTTTTCCAATGACTCGCGCAGCGCCTCGTACTGGTTGGCCTCAACCGGGTACAGGCCGGCGAACACCTGCGGCTTGACTTCCTTGAAGCCCGGCAGCGGCGCTTCGGCCTTGCGCTGCATGGTGGTGATGGTATCGCCCACCTTGGCCGCCTTCAGTTCCTTGATGCCGGCGATGACAAAGCCCACCTGGCCCGCCGTCAGCGCATCGCGGGGGATCGACTTCGGCGTAAACACGCCCACCTGCTCGACCAGGTGCTGTGAGCCGTTGGCCATCAGCAGTACCTTGTCCTTGGGACGCAGGGTGCCGTTGACCACGCGCACCAGCATCACCACGCCGACGTAGTTGTCGAACCACGAGTCGATGATCAGCGCCTGCAGCGGCGCGTCGGCGTCGCCCTCGGGCGGCGGCACCTTGGCGATCAGCGCCTCGATCACGTCCTGCACGCCCTGCCCGGTCTTGGCCGAGCACGGCGTGGCGTCCTGCGCGTCGATGCCGATCACGTCCTCGATCTCCTGGATCGCGTTATCGGGGTCGGCCTGCGGCAGGTCGATCTTGTTCAGCACCGGCACCACTTCCACGCCCAGCTCGATCGCGGTGTAGCAGTTGGCCACGGTCTGCGCCTCAACGCCCTGTGAGGCGTCGACCACCAGCAGCGCGCCTTCGCAGGCGGACAGCGAGCGGCTCACTTCATAGCTGAAGTCGACGTGTCCCGGGGTGTCGATCAGGTTCAGGTTGTAGACCTTGCCGTCGCGCGCCTTGTAGCTGAGCGCAGCGGTCTGCGCCTTGATGGTGATGCCGCGCTCCTTTTCGATATCCATCGAATCGAGGACCTGCGCTTCCATCTCCCGATCCGACAGCCCTCCACAAAGCTGAATGATCCGGTCGGCCAGGGTGGACTTCCCATGGTCGATATGGGCAATGATCGAGAAATTACGGATATGGTCCATCTAGTGTTCAGGGGGGCGCCGGCGTGAGAGCCCGCGCGGCAACAAGCGGTTGAGCGGCCCGGCGCCGCGCGCCGCGCGCCGCAAGGCGGGCGCGGGCGTACCGCAGGTTCGGGGGGTGCAATTTTTGCGCCAATCCGCAATTTTACCGGATTTTCAATGACTTCCGGGTCGTCAAATGGCGGCGTGGCGCGGTTGGCGGCGGTTACCGACGGGGATCAGCGGGTTGTGCGCGCGCTGCCATGTGCGGCAAGCCACACCCTTACGGCAGCTTCGTCGAGGAAATAGTGGCAAAGCTCCACGGCGCCGCCCTGCAAGTCTGCTGGGGTGCCCGGCATCAGCACCGGCACCAGTTCGCCAAAGCGGTCTTCCAGCCCCGCATCGGCATCGACATCCACCTCGTGCAGGGCGAAAGAAAAATCGCGCCGGAGCGGCTCCAGCGCGACCTTCATGTCTTCGCAAAGGTGGCAGTATGCCCGGCCGTACAGTGTCAGCGCAGGCATACCGGCCATTGCGGATCAGCGGCTGGACGTGGCGCCCGGACGCAGCGTCAGCACCTGGGTGGCATCGCCGCGCCGCACGAACACCGCGGCAATCCGGTTCTTGTCCAGGCTGCGCACCAGCTCGTTGAACTGGCGGGCGTTGGTCACATCCGTATCGCCCAGGCGCAGGATGATGTCGCCCGGACGGATGCCGGCACGCAGCGCCGGGCCGTCGGCCACTTCCACCTCGACGCCCGACTTGAGCTTGAGCTCCTTCAGGCGTGCCTCGGGCAGGTCGTTGACCACCAGGCCAAGCGCATTGGGCTTGCCGGCCTGTGCCGCGCTGTCGTCCTTGGGCGTTGCGCCGCTGCGAGCCTTGGCCTTGCCGTCCGGCTCCAGCTCGGTGACGGTGATGGTGACCTCGCGGACCGCGCCCTTGCGCCACAGCTGCAGCGGCACGCGCGTGCCCGGCTTGGTCTCGCCCACCATGCGCGGCAGGTCCGAGGCCCGCTCGATATCGCGGCCGTTGAACTTGAGGATGATGTCGCCGGCTTCGATGCCCGCCTTCTCGGCAGGACCGCCCGGCTCGACGCTGCCGACCAGCGCGCCGCGCGCACGGCCCAGGCCCAGCGAATCGGCCACCTCCTTGGTGACGTCGCCGATCGCCACGGCGATGCGCCCGCGCGTCACGCGCCCGGAGCTCTTGAGCTGCTCGGACACGCGCATCGCCTCGTCGATCGGGATTGCGAACGAGATGCCCATGTAGCCGCCGCTGCGGCTGTAGATCTGCGAGTTGATGCCGATCACCTCGCCGCGCAGGTTGATCAGCGGGCCGCCGGAATTGCCGGGGTTGACCGCCACGTCGGTCTGGATGAACGGCAGGTAGTCGCCCGTGTCGCGGCCCTTGGCCGAGACAATGCCGGCGGTCACGCTGTTGTCCAGCCCGAACGGCGAGCCGATCGCCAGCACCCATTCGCCGGCGCGGACCTTGTTGGAATCGCCCAGCGGCAGGCGCGGCAGGCCGCTGGCCTCGACCTTGAGCAGCGCCACGTCGGTGCGCTTGTCCGAGCCGATCAGCTTGGCCTTGAATTCGCGCTTGTCGGGCAGCGTCACATAAATGGTTTCGGCGTCGGCCACCACGTGCGCGTTGGTCATCACGTAGCCGTCCTGGCTGATGATGAAGCCCGAACCCACGCCGCGGCTCTGCTCTTCCTGCTGCGGCGGCTGGCCGCGGCGGGGGGCGCCGGGCGCCGGGGCACCGGGCATCGGCACGCCGAAGAAGCGCCGGAAGAATTCCGCCATCTCGTCATCGCCGCCGGGTGCACCGCGCTGGCGCACGAGTTCCGTGGTGCGGATATTGACCACGGCCGGGCTGGCCTTTTCCACCAGGTCGGTGAAATCGGGCAGGTTGTAGTTGGAGGCGGCAGCCTGGGCATGGCTGACTTCGGCAACAGTCGGGCCGAGCAGCATCATGGCAGCCATGACCACGGCCCGCGCCAGGGCTGGAGATCTGAACATCATCGACAACTCCCGGGATTCAGCGAATAGAAGAAAAACCGTCCGGATGTGATCCCGTGGCGGGGACCCCTGCGCAGGTTTCATGAAGAGCCGGCGCCGGGACAGAGTCCGGCGGCGTCGGCTGCACCTGCGTCAAGCTCAGTGTACCGCCTTGGGCGGGCGGTACTCCACGGCCGTCGCAAACTGCCGCACGGTGCTCGCCGGCACCTCGCCCACCACGGTAATCCAGAAATCGGCAATCCGGCGCACCACGACCTGGGTCGCGCCGAGCGCTGCCACGCCCTCGCGGCGCACGCGTTGCTCGGAAACCGGTTCAATGAAGACCGACAGGCCGGTCAGCCCGTCGCTGTAAACGACCTGCAGCACTTCGAAGACCTGGCCGCGCGCGTTGCCCGGCGCGGGTGCGCGCAGCTCGCCGAGCGGACGGCGCACTTCGCGGATCTTCTGGAAGCCCTTGAGCGGCACCGCAATCGACCAGCCCTCGTCGGCGATATTGGTCGGCTGGTAGGTCACCTCATAGCGATTCCAGCTGCTGGAATTCTTGATCGCACCGAGGATATGCTGCTTTTCGGACGGCACCCCGATCTGCACCTGCGAGAACGCGACCTGCTCCAGCACCTTGCCACCATCGCCGATGGTCTGCGCGCGCATCAGCAGGCCGGAGTTTTTCTCCGCCCACAGGCGCACCGCATAGCGCGCGGCATCGTGCGGCTCCAGCGCGAAGACCTCGCACTCCATGCCTGCCACCCGCTCGGCGGGCATCTTGCGCATGTCGTACAGGTCCAGCACGTCGTTCTTGTTGGTGGCGAGCAGCGCCGGGAAGCGATCCTTGGCTTCCTGCTTCTCCACCACCACCAGCTTGGCTTCGGGGATCAGGCTGTGCACCACGTCATTCTGACGCAGCACCTCGCGCGGTTTGCCGTCGAGCGTTTCCAGGCGTTCGTACTCGTTGTGGACGAGATCGCTGTAATGCTGGATACGCGAGGCGTGCATGACGCTGCCGCGCTGGTAGATCAGCGTGCCGACATAGTTCTCGCGCTGTGCGGCTTTGTGGATCTTGTTGAGCCAGGCGGTGGCGTCGCGTCGGTTCAGCGTACTGTCTGAAGGCTGTGCGGTGGCCGCGGCAGCGCTCAGACACAAGGCCAGAAAAAAGGACCTACGCAGGGCCCTGATTTTCTGCGCGCCCGCTACATAGGCGGGCGACCCTCCTTTATGCATGTCCGGCATTATTCCTGCGTATTTTCCTGAGTGAAGTTTGCACCGTTGGCAACCGTGCGCATGGTGGGCACGAACGCATCCGTTGCCACCGACGTGCGATGGGCACGCAGGTATTCGTCCAGGCGCGGGTCGCGGATCATCTGGGGAGTTTCCGCCGCCACGGTGACGATGCCAGAGGCCGGGCTGGCCGGCTGGTCGGCGCGTGCCACCACGGCATCGGGCGTGGCCAGCGTGGCGGGGCCGCGCATCTGCGGCACGACCACCCAGCTGACCGCTGCCACGGCGGCGGCGATCGCGGTGCCCGGCATCACGCGGCGCACCCACGACGGCCTGACCAGCAGGCGGTGGCGGGCGCTGGCCTGCGCCACTGCCGGCACCAGTACATGCGGCTCGGCTTCCAGGCGCGCGGAGAAACGAGAAAGGAAAGCAGAGGTGGAACCCGCGTGCGTCAGGTCTTCCGAACGCAGCGTGTCGCCGATCAACTGGTAAGTGGCCCAGTCGGACATGCCGGCATCGCTTTTCGCGAGGCCCAGCACGGCATCGACTTCGTGCGGCGCCAGTTCGCCATCCATCAATACGGAGATCTGCTCCGCTGCTTCCACTACATGAACCGACTGCTTATGAGCCTGACCCATTTCCCACCCCAAGACATTCCATTGAACACCGATAATCCCGTCACTTCTGTCGCTTATCGATGCAGGAATACGCTGCAACGCTGGCCGCACGACATTCTTCTTGACTACCCGACTACTACCACCGTTTGCCCTCTGCCGTTCCTAGCAGCGGACGCAATTTCTCGGCAATCGCCTCGCGCGCCCGGAAGATCCGCGAACGCACCGTGCCGATCGGACATCCCATCGCTTCGGCGATCTCCTCATAGCTGAGGCCCTCGATCTCGCGCAGCGTGATGGCGGTCCGCAATTCCTCCGGAAGCGCCTCCATTGCGCGGTTCACCGTCTCGGCGACCTGGCGTGTGTGGAGCATCGATTCCGGCGTATTGATATCCCTTAGTTGCTCACCGTCCGCAAAAGTTTCAGCCTCCTCTGCATCGATATCGCTGGACGCTTCCGGGCGGCGGCCCTGGGTGGCAAGGTAGTTCTTGGCCGTGTTGACGGCGATCCGGTACAGCCACGTATAAAAGGCCGACTCCCCGCGGAACTGGGGCAACGCGCGGTATGCCTTGATAAAGGCATCCTGCGCCACATCCTCCACCTCAGCGGGGTCCCTGACCAGGCGCGAAATCAGGCGAATGATCTTCCGATGGTATTTGGTCACCAGAAGTTCAAAGGCCCGCTTGTCGCCCTGCTGGACGCGTTCAACTAGGAGCTGATCGGCTTCGCGTTCGCTCACGTATGGCTCACCTGCAGTGTATCTCTTGGTTTGGTCGTCACGACAAACGTTGTATTTTACCTACGATTCTAAGCCCGCCCGGTGAAGCAACGCGCATCCTGTGACCGCAAGCTAACAAAATCGTTCCCCTGCCGGCATCTCAGGTTGCACCCGCAGTGCAACTCTGGCGGCGCGTTGCAACCGCCGCGCCATCTCGGGCGAACCTGCCTGCCAGGGAAGAAAGATGGCGCCGGGCATCCCGGGCGCTCCGGGCGCCAGGCGCACGACAGCGGCGCCGCCGGCCTGCCAGCATTGCCTGACCACAGCCTCGTGCCGGGCATCACCCGGCCCTTGCAGGCGGATCCGCAATGGGCCGTTGCCGTCGGGCGCATGCAGCACTGCCGTGCAGCGCCAGCGCAGGCTGCACCACCACGCCGGCCAGGCACGCACCGTTGCCGCTGCGGCAAGCACGAGTGCCAGCGCCATGGCGGCATGCCCCCAATGGAAACCAGCCTGACTGCCGGCTATTACAGCGGCCAGCGTCCGCGCCAGCAGCGCGAGCGCCAGCATTTCGCCGGCACAAAACACGAACAGGGTCCACCACAACGGGTGGACCCTGCCCTGGCGCAGCCCGCGAAGGGCCCGCCTCAACCTCGGATCAGGCGCGGCGGAAAACAAGCGTGCCGTTGGTGCCGCCGAAACCGAAGTTGTTCTTCACCGCGACCTCGATCTTCATCTCGCGCGCCGTGTTGGCCACGTAGTCCAGGTCGCACTCGGGATCCTGGTTGTCGAGGTTGATCGTCGGCGGCGACACCTGGTTGTGCAGCGCCAGCACGGTGAAGACCGATTCCAGGCCGCCGGCACCGCCCAGCAGATGGCCGGTCATCGACTTGGTCGAGTTCACCACCATCTTGTAGGCCTGGTCCCCGAATGCGGCCTTGATCGCATCAGATTCGTTCTTGTCGCCCAGCGGTGTAGACGTGCCATGGGCGTTCAGGTAATGCACCTGGTCCGTATTGATGCCGGCGTCCTTGAGCGCATTGACCATGCAACGGCGCGGGCCGTCCATGTTCGGCGCGGTCATGTGGTAGGCGTCGCCGCTCATGCCAAAGCCGATCAGCTCGGCATAGATGCGCGCGCCGCGCGCCTTGGCCGACTCGTACTCCTCCAGCATCATCACCCCGGCGCCTTCGCCCAGCACGAAGCCGTCGCGGTCCTTGTCCCACGGACGCGAAGCGGCGGCCGGATCGTCATTGCGCGTCGACAGCGCACGCGCAGCGGCGAAACCGCCGATGCCCAGCGGCGACACGGTCGACTCGGCACCGCCCGCCAGCATGGCGTCGGCATCGCCGGCCTGGATCAGGCGGGCGGCCAGGCCAATGCTGTGCAGGCCGGTCGTGCAAGCCGTCACGGCAGCCAGGTTCGGGCCCTTGATACCGTGGATGATCGACAGGTGGCCGGCGATCATGTTGATGATCGAGCCAGGCACGAAGAACGGCGAAATCCGGCGCGGACCGCGCTCGGTCAGCACGGCGTGGGTCTCTTCGATCAACGGCAGGCCGCCGATGCCCGAGCCGACCAGCACGCCGATGCGCTCGGCATTGGCTTCGGTCACTTCCAGGCCGCTGTCCTTCAGCGCCTGCGTGCCGGCCGCAATGCCGAAATGGATGAAGGTATCCATCGCGCGGGCTTCCTTGGCCGGGATGTAGTCCTCGGCATTGAAACCCTTCACTTCACCGGCAAAGTGCACGGAAAGCGCGGAGTGATCGAATTTGGTGATGGTGGCGATGCCGGACTTGCCGGCAACCAGGTTGGCCCAGCCTTCGGCAACCGTGTTTCCGACCGGAGACACAAGGCCAAGCCCAGTGACGACGACGCGACGACGGCTCACTATGTTTTCCTACGGGTGCGTGAAACGGGAACGGAACGGAGATCAGCCCGCCGCCGGCCTTGCGGGCCGCGCGGCGAAGCACATTCCATTCTGCTTCTTCAAACAGACGAAAGCCACAGAAAACAGCAAGGCGCGGCCGCAACGGCCCGCCCACCTGCCTTCTGTGGCTCGGAATGCAGAGACGACGGGCTTAGGCCTTGACGTGCGCGGTGGCGTAGTCGATAGCCTGTTGCACGGTCGTGATCTTTTCGGCTTCCTCATCAGGAATTTCCATGCCGAATTCATCTTCCAACGCCATCACGAGTTCAACCGTGTCCAGCGAGTCCGCACCGAGATCGTTCACGAACGACGATTCGTTCTTGATATCTGCCTCGGCCACGCCAAGCTGTTCTGCCACGATTTTCTTGACGCGTTGTTCGATATTGTCCATGTAACCCTCCAGGGAAGTTCGACAAAAAGTGGGCGCATTTTAGCAGGTTTGAGGCGACAGAAATGCCGCCTGCCAAGCTTTGCAAGAATCGCGCCCGTTTGGTTCGGAAAACTACTACTTCAGGCGGCTTCTTCGGGCTTCTCCCCCGAAACCAGCCAGCCAAAACCCCATTAATTCATGTACATCCCGCCGTTCACATGCAGCGTAGTGCCGGTAATGTAAGCGGCATGCGGGCCAGCCAGGAAGGCCACCGCGTTGGCGATATCCTCCGGCTGGCCAAGGCGACCCAGCGGAATCTGCGTCTTGAGCGAAGCATGCTGCTCTTCGGACAGCGCCTTGGTCATGTCGGTGTCGATAAAGCCCGGCGCGACACAGTTCACGGTCACGTTGCGGCTGCCGATTTCCGCGGCCAGCGAGCGGGTCATGCCCGCCACGCCCGCCTTGGCAGCAGAGTAGTTCATCTGGCCGGGGTTGCCGACCGAGCCCACCACCGAAGTGATATTGATGATGCGGCCCTGGCGGGCCTTCATCATCGGGCGCAGCACCGCGCGCGACAGACGGAACACCGAAGTCAGGTTGGTCTGGATCACGGCCAGCCAGTCCTCGTCCTTCATGCGCATCGCCAGCTGGTCCTGCGTGATGCCGGCATTGTTGACCAGCACGCCGATGCCGCCGTGGGTCTTGACGATCTCGTCGATGAGCGCGTCGCAAGCGGCCGCGTCATTGACGTTGAGCACGGCGCCCTTGCCCTTCAGGCCGTCGGCGCCGAGGTAATCGGTGATGCCGGCCGCGCCGGCTTCGCTGGTGGCGGTGCCGATCACGGTGGCGCCCTGGCGGGCCAGTTCCAGCGCGATGGCGCGGCCGATGCCGCGCGAGGCGCCGGTGACCAGCGCAACCTGGTTGTCGAGAAGTTTGGTCATGCGGATGTCCTCTTGCTTACTTCAGCAGTGCCAGCGTGTCTTGCAGCGAGGCCGGATCGAAGATCGCACCGCCGGTCAGGTTGCCGTCGATGCGCTTGGTCATGCCGGCCAGCACCTTGCCAGGGCCGCATTCGATCACGTGCGTGACGCCTTCGGCGGCCATCTTCTGCACGCACTCGACCCAGCGCACCGGCGCGGCGGCCTGGCGCACCAGGGCGTCCTTGATCGCATCCGGATCATTGACGATGGCGACGTCGACGTTGTTCACCAGCGGGATCGACGGCGCCGAGAAAGCCAGGCCGGCCATGCGCTCGCGCAGGCGGTCCGAAGCGGGCTTGAGCAGCGACGAGTGGAACGGCGCCGACACCGGCAGCGGCAGCGCGCGCTTGGCGCCCTTGCCCTTGGCGATTTCGCAGGCCTTCTCGACCGCGGCCTTGTGCCCGGCAATCACCACCTGCGACGGCGCGTTGAAGTTCACGGCCTCGACCACGCCGGCGGCCGATGCCTCGGCGCAAGCGGCGCGCACGTCGTCATCGGACAGGCCCAGGATCGCGGCCATGGCGCCCTCGCCCACCGGCACGGCTTCTTGCATGGCTTGCGCGCGGAAGCGCACCAGCGGTACCGCGTCGGCAAACGGGATCACGCCCGCGGCCACCAGCGCCGAGTACTCGCCCAGGCTGTGGCCGGCAACCAGCGCCGGTGCCGGACCACCGGCATCCAGCCAGGCACGGTAGACCGCCACTGCGGCGGTCAGCATCACCGGCTGCGTGTTGGTGGTCAGGTTCAGCTCTTCGGCGGGGCCTTCGGCGATCAGGCGGCCGAGATCCTGGCCGAGCGCGGCCGAGGCCTCTTCCACGGTGGCGCGCACCACGGCGTTATCGGCGAAGGCATTGAGCATGCCGACCGACTGCGAACCCTGGCCGGGAAATACGAAAGCGAATTTCATCGGATTGGAACCCTAACAAGAAACGGGTGGCCGGCGCCGCGGCATGCCCCGCATGCGCGGCATGCATGCCATGGCGCCGGCCGCGAATCACATGCGCAGCAGCACCGCGCCCCAGGTGAAGCCGCCGCCCACGCCTTCCATCAGCACGGTCTGGCCCGCGCGGATGCGGCCGTCGCGCACCGCGACGTCCAGCGCCAGCGGGATCGACGCGGCCGAGGTGTTGCCGTGCTCATGCACGGTGGCGACCATGCGCTCCGCCGGCAGGCCCAGCTTCTTTGCCGTGCCCTGCATGATGCGGATATTGGCCTGGTGCGGGATCAGCCAGTCGATCTGGCCCGGCGTCACGCTGGCAGCCTCCATGGCTTCGCGCGCGACCTTGTCCAGCACGTTCACGGCCAGCTTGAACACAGCCTGGCCGTCCATGTGCAGGAACGGGTTGCCGGTGATGTTGCCGCCGGCGACGTTGCCCGGCACGCACAGGATATCGACATGCCTGCCGTCCGAGTGCATCGCGGTGGACAGGATCCCCGGCTCCTCGGACGCCGACAGCAGCACGGCGCCGGCACCGTCGCCGAACAGCACGCAGGTGGTGCGGTCGTTGAAGTCCAGGATGCGCGAGAACACCTCGGTGCCGATCACCAGCACGTTGCGGTGCGAGCCGCTGCGGATGAACTTGTCGGCGGTGGCCAGCGCGTACACGAAGCCCGAGCACACCGCCTGCAGGTCGAACGCCGGGCAGTGGTTGGTGATGCCCAGCTTTTCCTGCACGATGCAGGCCGTGCTGGGGAACACGAAGTCCGGCGTCGAGGTGGCGACGATGATCAGGTCGATGCTCTGGCGGTCGATGCCGGCGGCTTCGATGGCCTGCTCGGCAGCCTTGACCGCGAGATCGCTGCTGGTCACATCCGGCTCGGCCCAGTGGCGTGCCGAAATGCCGCTGCGCGAGACGATCCAGTCGTCGCTGGTCTCGATGCCCTTTTCGGCAAGCTGCGTGGCCAGGTCATGGTTGGTCACGCGCCGCGGAGGCAGGTAGCTCCCGGTACCGATGATTTTTGCGTACTTGGTCATGTATTGTCGGATCGTATGGCCCGCAGGCACCCTCGACCGGCGCGCGTGGCGCTCAGGCGACGTGGGGGCTGGGATGCGCGCCAGGCACCTCTGTCTCCGGGGCGGGCTGTGCAGCGCCTGCGGCGCTGGATTTATCGGCAAAAGCCCGGGTGATGCGGGCGATCACGCCATTCTTGGCGGCATCATACCCGCGTTTGATGGCCCACTCAAAAGAATGGGCATCGGCCGAGCCGTGGCTCTTGATCACCAGCCCGCGCAACCCAAGCAGCGAGGCGCCGTTGTAGCGCGCCGGGTCGAGCCGCCTGGCCAGGCGCGACAGCACCGGCATGGCGACCGCGGCCAGCAGCTTGGTGAACCACGAGCGGGTGAATTCTTCCTTGATCATACTGCCGATCATCTTGGCCAGGCCCTCGGTGCTCTTGAGCGCCACGTTGCCGACGAAGCCGTCGCAGACCACGATGTCGGTAGTGCCCTTGAAGATGTCGTTGCCTTCCACGTTGCCGTAGAAGTTCAGCTCCGAGGCGCGCAGCAGTTCACCCGCACGCTTGACCACCTCATTGCCCTTGATGACTTCCTCGCCGATGTTCAGCAGGCCCACCGTGGGGTGTTCCTTGTGGTCGACCACGGCCACCATGGCTTCGGCCATGCGCGCGAACTGCAGCAGGTGCTCGGGCTCGCAGTCGGCATTGGCGCCCAGGTCCAGCACGGTGGTGCCCCAGCCTTGCTCGTTCGGGATGGTGGTGGCGATGGCCGGCCGCTCGATGCCTTCGAGCGTCTTGAGCACATAGCGCGACACCGCCATCAGCGCGCCGGTATTGCCGGCGGAGATGCAGGCACCGGCCAGGCCTTCCTTGACCTGCGTGACGGCGACGCGCATCGAGGAATCCCTCTTCTTGCGCAGCGCCACCTCGACCGGGTCATCCATGGTGATGACCTCGGTGGCCTCGACGATGGTCACGCGCGGATGGTCCAGCGCGTGCAGCTTCTTCAGCTGCGTCCGGATGGCGTCGGGCAAGCCGACCAGCACCATCTCGGCGTCGTCGTGGCGGGAAAGAAAACTGATCGCCGCAGGCACCGTCACGGAGACTCCGTGATCGCCGCCCATGCAGTCGATAGCGATTTTGATCGTCATTGTTCCTGGTACGGATAGCGCGGCGGCGCACGCCACGCCCGGCGGGAAATCCGAGCGCCCAACAAAAAAGCGGCAACGATCTTGCCGCTTTTTTGTCTCTGACCTTTTAGTGTCCGACCTACAGGCATGCGCGAGCGAGACGCAACGTCACGCCGAACGAAGCTATCAGTCGTTCTTGGTCTTGATGACCTTGCGGCCACGGTAGTAGCCGTTCGGGCTGACGTGGTGGCGCAGGTGGGTTTCGCCGGTGGTCGGCTCAACTGCCAGCGGCGCTGCCGACAGGTGATCGTGCGAACGGTGCATGCCGCGCTTGGACGGCGACTTCTTGTTCTGTTGAACAGCCATGATGACTCCTTCGAGAATTTTTCAATATTAACACACGCATCCCGCCCAAGGCGTAGCCGGGGCCCGGCCGGATGCTTCAGATTCACCTGCAAGACCTTGCGCACCGCCTGCCGGCGGCATCAATGCTTGGTCTTCAGGCCGGCCAGCGCCGCAAAGGGCGAAGGCCGCTTTTCTTCCTCAGGCTCAGCCTCTGGCTGCGCCTCGCCGTCCGAACCGGTCACGAGGCTTTCGTGCACCGTCGGGCAGACGTCATGCTTGGGGGCCACCGGCAACGCCAGCAGCACTTCATCTTCAATCAGGTCCAGCAGCGAGAAACGCTTCGAGCCGGCGATCACGTCGACTTCGTCGTCGTCCATCGGCGCGGCGTCGGCCGCTTCCTCGCTTTCCACCACCTCGAAACGCGTTGCCGTATCGATCGGCTCGGCATAAGGGGCCAGGCAGCGCTGGCAATCCAGCCAGATCCGGCCCTGCACGGTCACGTCGAGAAACAGCCGCCGCGCCACCGCGGCGCCCGGCTCGGCCGCCTCTTCACGCATGAAGCCAGTGACCGTATAGGCAAACGTCTCATCGGGTGCCGAGGCTGGCGCTTGCGCGGCGGTCTCGGCTAAGATGCGCGGCAAATCCCGCACCGCCACGTCGCCGGCCAGGCTTTCACCCTTCCGGCACAAGGCGAAGAGATCAAGCGCGCGCAGGTCAATCGGCTGGGTCATGTGCGTGCTCCGGTCGCTATACAATGACTGGTTCGCCACATTCCACGCCTGCCGGACTACGGGCCGCGCACATTGGCGGCACTGCGCCCGGGTGCGGATGCGGCTAAACGCGCGATTGTACGACGTAAACCGCGTCGAGGTCAAAGGTCTTGCAACGCGGGCCGCACCTTTTACTGTTTCGCTTCCTGTTCCGATTCCATTACTTATGTCCACAGACCCCCGCCCCAGCCTGATCCTTGGCTCCGGCTCGTCCTACCGCCGCGAACTGCTGGAGCGCCTGCGCATCCCGTTCGAGGTGGCCGTGCCCGACATCGACGAAACCCCGCTTGCCGGCGAAGCGCCGGAAGCCACCGCGCTGCGCCTGTCGCAGCGCAAGGCCGAAGCCATTGCCGCGCGCCATCCGGGCGTGCTGGTGATCGGCTCGGACCAGGTGCTGACCCTGGACGGCGAACAGATGGGCAAGCCCGGCACGCACGAGAAGGCCGTGGCGCAGCTGCGCCGCATGCGCGGGCGCACCGCCACCTTCCACTCGGCGCTGTGCCTGCTGGACGCACGCACCGGCACCGTGCAGCTGGCGGACGTGCAGACCCGCGTGACCATGCGCGACCTGACCGATGCTGAAATCGAGACCTACCTGCAGCTGGAGCGCCCCTACGACGTGGCCGGCAGCGCCAAGTCCGAAGGCCTGGGCATCGCGCTGCTGGAACGCGTCGAGTCGGACGACCCGACCGCACTGGTCGGCCTGCCGCTGATCGCACTGACCGGCATGCTGCGCCAGGCTGGCTACCCTCTTCTTTCCGCATGATCCGCACGAGCCCACGATGAGCGGCACTCTCTACCTGATCCCCAACACCCTCGGCAAACGCGATGAAGCCGACCCGCTGGCCGACGTGATCCCGGCCGGCGTGCAGCAGATCGCGGCCAACCTCGATTACCTCGTCGCCGAGAACGCCAAGACCGCGCGCGCCTTCCTGAAGAAGCTGGGCGAGACCACGCCGCTGGCACGCCCGATCCAGCAGATCGATATCCGCGAGCTGAACGTCAACACGCGCGCCGACGCCCTGGCCGCACTGCTAGCCCCGCTCGAAGCCGGCCGCGACGGCGGCCTGCTGTCCGAGGCCGGCGTGCCGGCGGTGGCCGACCCCGGCGCCGACCTGGTGCGGCTGGCCCATGCGCGCCGCATCCGCGTGCGGCCGCTGGTCGGGCCCAGCTCGATCCTGCTGGCGGTGATGGGCTCGGGCCTGAACGGCCAGAGCTTTGCCTTCAACGGCTATCTGCCGGTCGATGCCGGCGAGCGCGCGCAGCGCCTGCGTGAGCTGGAACAGCGCTCGCGCAAGTCCAGCCAGACCCAGGTGTTCATCGAAACGCCCTACCGCAATGCGGCGCTGCTGGAAGCCATGCGCCAGCACTGCGCCGGCACCACGCTGCTGTCCGTGGCCGTGGACCTGACCCTGCCGGGCGAGACCATCGTCACGCTGCCGCTGTCGGACTGGCGTCCCGAGCGGATCGACCTGCACAAGCGCCCGGCGATCTTCTCGCTGCTGGCCACGTAAGAAACGGCAAAGGGGGCGCGAACGCCCCCTTTGCCGTTGCCGCCGCGCCATCCAGGCTCAGTGCATGCCCTGCATGCGGTTGCTCCACAGCATGGTCTTCATCGCCGCCGAGCCCACCGCCGCGCCAAAGCGCTTGGCCACGCGCTCGGCGATGTTCTCCTTGACGGTGTAGTCGACGATGTCCTCGGCCTTGAGCACATCGCGCGCGACATAGTCGGCACTGCCCAGGCCGTCGGCCAGGCCCAGCTCCACGGCGCGCTCGCCCGACCAGAACAGGCCGGAGAACAGTTCCGGATCATCCTTGAGCCGGTCGCCGCGCCCTTCCTTGACCACGTCGATGAACTGCTGGTGGATCTGCTTGAGCATGGCCTCGGCAAAGGCCTTCTGCTTGGGCACCTGCGGCGAGAACGGGTCCAGCATGCCCTTGTTGGCGCCCGAGGTGTACAGCCGGCGCTCCACGCCCAGCTTGTCCATCAGCCCGGTAAAGCCAAAACCGTCCATCAGCACGCCGATCGAACCCACGATGCTGGCCTTGTCGACATAGATCTTGTCGGCCGCCGCGGCCACGTAATAGCCGCCCGAGGCACAGATCTCTTCCACCACCACATAGAACGGCTTGGACGGATAAAGCGTGCGCAGCCGCTGGATCTCGTCGTTGATGATGCCCGCCTGCACCGGCGAGCCACCCGGAGAATTGATCTTCAGGATCACGCCGGCGGCATTGCCGTCAGCGAACGCCGCCTGCAACGAGGCATTGATCGATTCCGCGCTGGCCGGGGTGCCGGCGGCGATTTCGCCCTCCAGCGTGACCATGGCCGTATGGCGGCCCGAGGTGCTGATGGCGCCATCGCCCTTGAAGTCGAACAGCGTGACCAGGATCAGCGCCAGCAAAGCCAGTCCGACAAAGCGGAAGAAGATGCGCCAGCGCCGTGCCGCGCGCTGCTCGCGCAGCGATGCGGTCAGCACTTTTTCCAGCAGATCGCGCTCCCAGCCCGCGCCGCCGCCAACCGGGGGCCCCGCCGTGGCTCCAGCCATGCGCGCCTTGCGCTCGCGCGCTTCACGCCTTGCGGCGTCGTCGCCGGCGCGCAATTCGTCTTCCAGCGGGTAGTCGGCGCGCGGTGCGGTGACCAGGCGCTCGGACTCCGCCTGGGGCGCCCCTTCGCCCGGCGCACCGTCGCCGGCTGGCTTGTGCTCGTCCGGCTGACCCGATTCACCCGATGGCGGCTTCTGTTGTTCTGTCATGCAAATTGCTCGTGGAAACGCCTGGAACCCCAGGCCTGGAAATACAACGGCCGGCCTGACTGCCGGCTCTGCCCGTCATTCAGGCACCGCCCATGCGCGCAGCAATCCGGTATGGCGCTTCCGGTAGCCAGTAGACCTGGCCGTCGCGCTCCTCGATGCGCAGCTTGGCCAGCGATGCGCCGCGGCAGGGACCGCCGACGCACTCGCCGCTGTCCGGCGCATAAACCGCGCCATGTGTGGCGCACATCAAGTATAGGCCCGAGGCATCGAAGAACCGGCCTTCCTGCCAGTCCAGTTCCATCGGCACATGGGCGCACTGGTTCAGGTAGCCGTGCGCGGCGCCGTCGAAACGCACCACGAAGGCGCCGATCTCGCGCTGGTCCAGCGCCACCGAGAAGCGCACGCCCAGGCCGCCTTCCTCCAGGTCCTCGGCGGCGCACAGCCGCACCGGCGCCTGGCCGGCCGCTGCCTCAGGCATGGGCCAGCAGCCAGTCGGTCAGGTCGGGGATGGAAGTCGCGCAATGCACCGGCGCCATCGCGCGCAGCGAATCTGCGGGATGTGCGCCATAGCACACACCAATCCCCTTGGCGCCGGCATTGGCCGCCATCTGCAGGTCATGGGTGGTGTCGCCGACCATCACCGTGCGCTCAACGTCCTGGCCCAGTTCGCGGGTCAGTTCGTGCAGCATGGCCGGGTGCGGCTTGGAGAAGGTCTCGTCGGCACAGCGCGTGGCGTCGAACAGGCGGGTCAGACCGCTCGCGGCCAGCGCGCGCTGCAGGCCGACGCGGGTCTTGCCGGTGGCCACGCCAAGAAAATAATGTTCGCCGCGCAGGGCCTCCAGCATTTCGCGCACGCCGTCGAACAGCACCAGGTCGGCGTCGCGAGCGAGGAAGTGGTAGCGGTAGCGTTCGGCCAGGCGCGGGTAGTCGGCGGGGTCCAGCGTCGGCACCGCGTAAGACAGCGCATCCTTCAGGCCCAGCCCGATCACGTGGCTGGCGGCGCTGTCATCCGGCACCGGCAGGCCCAGGTCGCGGCTGGCAAGCTGGATGCACTTCGCGATGGTCGGGGTCGAGTCCATCAACGTCCCGTCCCAGTCGAAAACGATCAGGTCAAATTGTTGCCTGGCCATGGAAATCCTTGTGGCGTTTGATGCACTACCCTACTCCGGGGCATGCAGTTCACGCAATTGTTGCAGGAATCCGACGCACTCGTCGGGCAGCGGCGCTTCCACCGCCAGCGGCTCGCCCGTGGCCGGGTGGATAAACACCAGCCGGTGGGCATGCAGGAACATGCGCTTGAGGCCCGGCCTGGCGCCGGAACGCGCCAGTGCCTTGTTCAGCGAGAAGTCACCATATTTTTCGTCGCCGACGATCGGGAAACCCGAGTGGGCCAGGTGGACGCGGATCTGGTGGGTACGGCCGGTCTTCAGCTCGGCCTCCAGCAGGGTGAAGCCCTGGAAGGCCTCGACCCGGTTGAACACGGTGTGCGAGGCCAGCCCGTCGGCCTGCACCCGCACCCGGCGCTCGCCGTCCGGCGTGCTGTATTTATATAGCGGCAGCTTCACGTGCTGGCGCGCGTTCGGGAATTCGCCGGCCACGCAGGCGAAATAGCGCTTGTCCATCACGCTGCCGCGAATCTGCTCGTGCAGGTGGACCAGCGCCGAGCGCTTCTTGGCCAGCACCAGGATGCCGGAGGTCTCGCGGTCGAGCCGGTGTACCAGCTCCAGGAAGTTGGCCTCGGGCCGCGACCGGCGCAATTGCTCGATCACGCCGAAGGCCACGCCCGAGCCGCCGTGCACGGCCACGCCGGCCGGCTTGTTGATCACCAGCAGCTGGGCATCCTCAAACAGCACCGGGAACTCCCCCGCCGGCACATGCTGGGCATTGTCCGATTGCGCCGAATTCGCCACCCGCATTGGCGGAATGCGCACTACATCACCCGACTGCAGGCGATAAGTGGCATCGATCCGGCCCTTATTGACGCGAACTTCCCCCGAACGCAGCACCCGGTAGATATGGCTCTTGGGCACGCCCTTGGCCACCTTCAGCAGGAAGTTGTCAATGCGCTGACCTTCCGAGCCTTCGTCAATCGTGACATACGCCACCTGTGGGCTGGCCGGCGCAGCTTCGGCAGCCTTTTCAATTTGATGGCGTAACTCATTCATTTTCAATATAATTTCCTCGCTGTCCCGGCTTGTGGCCGGCAGCGCAAGACCTGTGTAAGCGATTAATCTTCGAGTTTTCCTGGATTTTTCGCATTCTACACTTGGGGTTGCCGCCAACCCCGCCCGTCTCCCGCAACTTTGCGTTCCGCCAAGCGCCAGACGGGCAAATGGCAGTAAAAAGCAGCACGCACGGTGCCGCCGGCATGCAGGAAGTCGCCCAAAGGAGGCTTCGGCGAGGCAGGCGGTGACGTGGGAACTGAGTGTTCAGGTAAAACAGAATTTAAAGGCGGATGCCACTGCCGGCATCCGCTTCGGTGAGAGAAGTCCTGCCCGCACCGGGAAACGGTGCCGGCCGGCAGGTTAGCCTGCCGCCTGACTGGAAATACCGGCGCCCGGTCGCAGAATTCCAAGAAGTAGTAGGTGCGCCCGCCAGGAGTAGTCAGGCAGCAACGGCAACCATGCCGTGTCCGAAAAATTTGCTCTTTGACGCGTCTAGGCCTTCCGCGGCCGGCCGCGATGCCGCCGGCGCCGGTTGCGCCGGCGTTCAGCATCGCCTCCGGCACGGGAACGCGCCGGATGTCTGCGCAAGAGCAGCCTCCGGTGTTCTCTCCTGCCCCGCGGACGTTACCCCGACGTCATCGCTCTCTTTCACCCGCGCCCAGCCGCTCGCCTATCCCGCGCAGCGGCGCTTTCCGGCAATTCTCGCGCCTCGCTCGCTCCCTCGCGTGCTCCATGGATCGCCGCGGACA
The DNA here is from genome assembly GCF_058787975.1 of Cupriavidus sp. FW305-26. Lineage (NCBI taxonomy): Bacteria > Pseudomonadati > Pseudomonadota > Betaproteobacteria > Burkholderiales > Burkholderiaceae > Cupriavidus > Cupriavidus sp. FW305-26. The sequence continues at coordinate 108,286 of NZ_JBYTAH010000010.1, read as the reverse complement.
CCGCCCAGACGGTGCCACCCGCGACACTGGAGTGAGGTATTGCGATGAAACGCATGCTGTTCAACGCGACGCAACAGGAGGAATTGCGCGTCGCCATCGTCGACGGTCAGAAACTGATCGATATCGACATCGAGACTGCCGGGCGCGAACAGCGCAAGGGCAACATCTACAAGGGTGTCATCACCCGCATCGAACCCTCGCTGGAAGCCTGCTTCGTCAACTACGGCGAAGAGCGCCACGGCTTCCTGCCGTTCAAGGAAGTAGCCCGCGCCTTCTTCAAGGAAGGCATCGACGTGCGCAACGCGCGCATCCAGGATGCCCTGCATGAAGGCCAGGAACTGATCGTCCAGGTCGAGAAGGAAGAACGCGGCAACAAGGGCGCGGCCCTGACCACCTTCATCTCGCTGGCCGGCCGCTACCTGGTGCTGATGCCCAACAACCCGCGCGGCGGCGGCGTGTCGCGCCGCATCGAGGGCGAGGACCGCCAGGAACTGCGCGAGACCATGGCGCAGCTGACCGTGCCGGAAGGCATGAGCATCATCGCCCGGACTGCCGGCATCGGCCGCTCGGCCGAGGAACTGCAGTGGGACCTGAACTACCTGCTGCAACTGTGGAAGGCCATCGACGGCGCCGCCGGCGACAACAAGGCCCCGCTGCTGATCTACCTGGAATCGAGCCTGGTCATCCGCGCCATCCGCGACTACTTCCAGCCGGATATCGGCGAGATCCTGATCGACACCGACGAGATCTACGAACAGGCCCGCGCCTTCATGAGCGTGGTGATGCCTGACAACATGAACCGCGTGAAGAAGTACCGGGACGACGTGCCGCTCTTCTCGCGTTTCCAGATCGAGCACCAGATCGAGTCGGCCTACTCGCGCATGGTGATGCTGCCCTCGGGCGGCGCCATCGTGATCGACCACACCGAGGCGCTGGTCTCCGTGGACGTGAACTCGGCCCGCGCCACCAAGGGCGCCGACATCGAGGAAACCGCGCTGCGCACCAACCTCGAGGCCGCCGACGAGATCGCGCGCCAGCTGCGCCTGCGCGACCTGGGCGGCCTGATCGTGATCGACTTCATCGACATGGAGTCGGGCAAGGCCCAGAAGGACGTGGAAACGCGCCTGAAGGACGCGCTGCGCCACGACCGCGCGCGCGTGCAGATGGGCAAGATCAGCCGCTTCGGCCTGATGGAGCTGTCGCGCCAGCGCCTGCGGCCGTCGCTGTCGGAGGGCTCGCACATCACTTGCCCGCGCTGCAACGGCACCGGCCATATCCGCGATACGGAATCGTCCGCCCTGCAGGTGCTGCGCATCATCCAGGAAGAGGCGATGAAGGAAAACACCGCCGCCATCCACTGCCAGGTGCCGGTGGAAGTGGCCGCCTTCCTGCTGAACGAGAAGCGCCAGGAAATCAACCTGATCGAGCTGCGCTTCAAGGTCAATGTGCTGCTGATCCCCAACAAGCACCTGGAAACGCCGCATTACAAGCTGGAGCGCCTGCGCCACGACGACCCGCGCCTGGAAGAAAGCACCGCCAGCTATCGCATGGCCGAGGCCGCCGCCAAGGAACTGGAAGCCGACACCAGCTACAGCAGCCGCCGCAAGGAAGAAGCCAAGCCGCGCCAGGAAGCCGCGGTCAAGGGCATCACCCCGGAACAACCGGCCCCGGTGTCGGTGCCGCGCCCCGAGCGCGCACCCAAGCCGGAAGCCCCGGTCGCCCCGCCCGTGCCGGCCACCCAGCCGGTGGTCAGCGGCGGTTTTATCGCCTGGCTGAAGGGCCTGTTCGGTGCCCGTCCGGCAACCCCGCCGGTGGTGGAACCGGCCAAGCCGGCGGTTGCCACTGAGGCCCGCAGCGCCGAAGGCCGGCGCGAGCGCGGCCAGCGCGGCGAAGGCCGTGGCCTGCGTGGTGAGCGTGGCGACCGCGCCGAGCGTGGTGAGCGCGCGGAGCGTGTCGAGCGCCAGGGCCGCGGCCAGCGCGGCGACCGTGCCGAGCGCGCGGAACGTGGTGAACGCCAGGGTGCCGAGCGCGGCGAGCAACGCGAGGGCCGTGGCGAACGCCAGGGCCGCCAGCCGCGCCAGCAAGGTGAAGGCCAGGCCACCCCGGCCCTGGCACGCCAGGGCGAGGCGGTGCAAGCCGAGCGCGCCCAGGGCGAGCGCGTCGAGGGCCGTCAGGAAGGCCGCCGCGACCGCAACCAGGAACGCCGCGAGCGCCAGCGTGAACGCCAGCGCGAACGCAGCGAACTGCGCGAAGCCGAAGCCGGTGAAGCACCGCGGCCGGAAGCCGTCGCCGCCGCCCAGGCTCTGGGCGTGCTGCCGCAGGCCGTGACCGAAGAGACGCAAGCCGTCCGCGCCGAGTTGCCGGAAGGTGCCGAAAGCACCGCCGAGACCGCTGAGGGCGAAGAGCGCCGCCGCCGCAACCGCCGTGGCCGCAACCGCTATCGCCGCGAGCGCGACGAGTCGGTGCAAGTTGCCCAGGGCGAAGGCGACGAAGAGGCCGCCGCTGCTGAAGCCGTTGCCCCGGTACGTGCTGAAGCCCCCGTGCCGGCCGAGCCCGCACCGCAAGCTGCCGTGGCCGTGGCCGCTGCGGCCGAGGCCGTCGAAGCGATCCGCATCGCCGTGCCGGAAGATGTGACGCCCGCGCCGGTCGCCGAGGCAGCCCCGGTGACCGCGCCGGTTGCCGAGCCCGCGCCCCAGCAAGCTGCGCCGGTAGCCGTTGCCGTCACGGAAGCCATTGCCGCCGAAGCGATCGTCGAGACCACCGCAAGCGTGGCCGTCGAAGCGGCTCCGGTGGTGGCGGCACCTGCCGCTGCACCGGTCGCCGCCCCTGTCGCCGAGGCCGCACCGGCCGAAGTGTTCGCCCCGGCAGCCCCGGTCGTTGCTGCAGCGCCGGCCACCCCGGCAGCGCTGGAAAACCTGGAATCGATGCTGGCCACCGCCGGCCTTCAATGGGTCCATACCGACAGCGACAAGCTGCGTTCGGCCCAGGAAGCCGCCGCCCGCATCGCGCCCGCCCCGCGCGTGCAGCGCGAGCGCAAGGCGCTGCCGCCACTGCCCCACGGTCCGATGATCCTGGTGGAAACCGGTGGCCGCGAAGTGCAGATGGCATCGCAGCAGTAAGCGTTGCCGCTGCACCGCAGCCAAAGCAAGAAGGGGACGGCCACGCCGTCCCCTTTTTTCATGGGCAGCCGGCCGGATGAATCCCCGCCATCTCCGGGGGATGCGGGTGCCCCGCCCCCGCCTCGGCTAGAATGGCAGCAGAAGGCATCCGGCCCTCGAGCGCCCCTGATTTGGCCACGCCGCCAGGCCGCTCCCCGGACGCCGTGCCCACCCACAGGCCATGACCGAATCCGTCATTCCGATTTTCGACCTGCGCGACCATCGCTACCGCTCGATGACGCCCAGCATTCCCGGCAAGCTGGCTGCCCCCACCGGCCTGGTGGCCGACACCCGCGGCCGGCCGCTGCATGACCTGCGCATCTCGGTGACGGACCGCTGCAACTTCCGCTGCGTCTACTGCATGCCGAAGGAAGTCTTCGACAAGGACTACACCTTCCTGCCGCACTCCGAGCTGCTGAGCTTCGAGGAGATCGAGCGCACCGCGCGCCTGTTCGTCGCCCACGGCGTCGAGAAAATCCGCCTGACCGGCGGCGAGCCGCTGCTGCGCAAGAATATCGAGCACCTGGTGGAGATGCTGGCGAAGATCGAGACGGTCTCGGGCAAGCCGCTGGACCTGACGCTCACCACCAACGCCTCGCTGCTGGCGCGCAAGGCGCGCGCGCTGCGCGACGCGGGGCTGACTCGGGTCAGCGTCAGCCTGGACGCGATCGACGACGCCACCTTCCGCCGCATGAACGACGTGGACTTCGCCGTCGCCGACGTGCTGCACGGCATCGAGACCGCGCAGGCCGTGGGGCTGGCGCCGATCAAGGTCAACATGGTGGTCAAGCGCGGCACCAATGACCAGGAAATCGTGCCGATGGCGCGCCACTTCCGCAATAGCGGCATCATCCTGCGCTTTATCGAGTTCATGGACGTGGGCGCCAGCAACCACTGGCAGATGGATGAAGTGCTGCCGTCCGCCGAGGTGGTGAAGCGCATCGATGCGGAATTCCCGCTCGAACCGGTGCAGGCCAACTACTCCGGCGAAACCGCCGAGCGCTGGCGCTACCGCGACGGCAGCGGCGAGGTCGGCGTGATCTCCAGCGTCACCCACGCCTTCTGCGGCGACTGCAGCCGCATCCGGCTGTCCACCGAAGGCCGGCTCTACCTGTGCCTGTTCGCCACCGAGGGCTTCGACCTGCGCGCGCTGCTGCGCGGCGGCTACAGCGACCTGGAAATCTCCAATGCGATTGCGCAGGTGTGGCAGGGCCGCACCGACAATTATTCCGAGCAGCGCAGCGACCCGACGGTGCGCGCCAGGCGTGCCGAGCGCAAGATCGAGATGTCCTATATCGGCGGCTGACCCCGCCGCACACACAATCCATGATTGCACGCGACGACATCACCGGCCTGATCCTCGCAGGCGGCAGGGGCAGCCGCATGGGCGGCACCGACAAGGGCCTGCAGCCGCTGCACGGCACACCGATGGCCATGCACACGATGATGCGGCTTACCCCCCAGGTGGGCGGGCTGATGATCAATGCCAACCGCAACCTGGCCGCCTATGAGTCGTTCGGCGTACCGGTCTACACCGATACCGTGCCCGACTTCGCCGGTCCGCTGGCGGGGATGCTGGCCGGCCTGGAGCAATGCGCCACGCCGTGGATGGTGACCGCCCCTTGCGATTCGCCGTTCCTGCCGACCGACCTGGTGGCGCGCCTGGCGCAGGCGATCGAGGCCGAAGGCGCGGACCTGGCGATCCCCGTCACGCTGGACGAAGACGGCCGGCGCCAGACCCAACCTGTGTTCTGCCTGATGCCGGTCAGTGCGCTCGACAGCCTGGTGGCTTATCTTTCCGGCGGCGGCCGCAAGATCGAGACCTGGGCCGCCTCGCACCGCCTGGCCGAAGTGCTGTTCGACGACGCCGCGGCCTTTGCCAATATCAACACCCTGGACGAACTGCGCACGCACGAAACGCGCTGAGCCACCATGCCCACCCTGCAATCCGTCATCTCCTGCCTTTCCGACTACGACCCCACCGCCCTGCCGGTGGACCAGGCCAACCGCATCATCGGCGAGGTAGTCGAGCCGGTGCGCGGCGTCGAGCAGTTGCCGATCCGCAGCGCCCTGGACCGCGTGCTGGCCGAGGACATCGTCTCGCCCATCGACGTGCCGGCGCATGACAACTCGGCGATGGACGGCTATGCCTTCCAGGGTGCCGCGCTGGCAGCCGCGCAGACCGCCACGGTCGAGCTGGAAGTCATCGGCAGCGCCTTCGCCGGCGGCGCCCGCGCGCTGGCGCCCACGGCGGCGCAGGCGGTGCGCATCATGACCGGCGCGGTGATGCCGGCCGGCTGCGACACCGTGGTGCCGCAGGAGTTCGTGGAAGCCGTGGACGACGGCGCGCGCATCCGCTTTGCCGCCGACTGCGTGCGCACCGGCGACAACCGGCGCCTGCGCGGCGAAGACCTGGCGCGCGGCCAGGCCGCGCTGCAGGCCGGACGCATCCTCCAGCCGGCCGACCTGGGCCTGCTGGCTTCGCTGGGCGTGGCCGAGGTGCGCGTGCGCCGGCGCCTGCGCGTGGCGTTCTTCTCCACCGGAGACGAGCTGCGCTCGATCGGCGAGCCGCTCGATCCCGGCTGCGTCTACGACTCCAACCGCTACACGCTGCACGGCATGCTGCGCCGGATGAACGTCGACCTGCTCGACATGGGCGTGGTGCGCGACGACCCCGAGGCGCTCGAAGCCGCCTTCCGCACCGCCTGCGAGACCGCCGACGCGGTCATCACCTCCGGCGGCGTCTCGGTCGGCGAGGCCGACTACACCAAGCAGATCATGGCGCGCCTGGGCGATGTCACGTTCTGGAAGATCGCGATGCGCCCGGGCCGGCCGATGGCCTTCGGCCGCATCAATTCCAACGGCCGCGACGCGCTCCTGTTCGGCCTGCCGGGCAACCCGGTGGCGGTGATGGTCACCTTCTACCACTTCGTGCGCGCCGCGCTGCAGCGGCTGATGGGCGCCAGCGTGGCACCGCTGCCGCTGCTGCGCGTGCGCAGCGCGCAAGCCATCCGCAAGAAGCCCGGCCGCACCGAGTACCAGCGCGGCATCCTGGCGCGCGCCGGCGACGGCCAGTGGGAAGTGCGCATCACCGGCCAGCAGGGCTCGGGCGTGCTGCGCTCGATGAGCGAGGCCAACTGCTTTATCGTGCTCGGTCATGAACAGGACTCGGTCAAGGCCGGCGATGCGGTCGAGGTGATGCTGTTCGACGGACTGGTCTAGCCGGACCGGCAGGCGCTACACGCAAGCGCTTGCCACACGCCGGAGCAATGTGTCGTTTTTGTGCCGCACATTTGCGGCCATAGCACAGCCGGCACGGGGCTTTCGCCTGCCCCCGCCGCCGGCGGGCTATGCTTGGCATCGGCCAATCGCTACACTTGGCGCACGATTCAGAACCATTCGAGTATCCCCCGTCATGAATCAGGAGATCGCCTACCTCCACCCCGTCAAGACCGCCCGCGCGCTGGTGCTGGTCTACTTGTGCTTCTCGCTGCCGATCGTGTCGCTGGGCCTGTTTGTCACCTTCGTCCGCTACGGTGACCTGCCCGCCATCACGGTCTTCAGCGCAATCATCCTGAATGCGCTGATCGGCTTTGGCCTGCTGTGGCTGGCCTGCAAGGCCTACAACTGGGTGGCCGCCCGCTTCGGCGGCATTGAAGTCCACGTGCGCGAACTGGCGCCCGAAGACGAGCGCTGAGCAGCGCGCCGGCGCCCAGGCCGGCAGCAATCCGCAAGCCCCCGCGGCGGCTTGCCCTGACCCTTCCCTGCCGCGCGTTCAGCCGCCGTTGTCTTCGGCGGCCTCCGGCGCGTCCGCCGCTGCTGCCGCATTGAGGCCAAGCACCTGCTGCGCGGCCTCGCCCGGCAGCGCTTCCACCGTGCGCAGCTTGCGCGCCATCTGGCGCGTGCGCACTTCGGCCTGCTCGATATTGCGCGCGGCGCGCTCCAGCGTATCGCGGGTCTTGGCCAGCACGTCGCCGAACTTGCCGAACTCGGTCTTGACCGCGCCCAGCACCTCCCACACCTCGCTTGAGCGCTTTTCCAGCGCCAGCGTGCGGAAACCCATCTGCAGGCTGTTCAGCAACGCGGTCAGCGTGGTCGGCCCGGCCACGGTCACACGGTAGTCGCGCTGCATCAGGTCGGTCAGGCCCGGGCGCCGCAGCACCTCGGCGTACAACCCCTCGGTCGGCAGGAACAGGATGGCGAAATCCGTGGTCTGGGGCGGCGACAGGTATTTCTCGGCAATGGTCTGGGCCTCGCGCCGCAGCGCCACTTCCAGTTCGCGGCCAAAAGCGAGCACGCCATCCGGGTCGCCCCGCTCCTGCGCGTCCACCAGGCGCTCGTACTGTTCCTTGGGAAACTTGGCGTCGACCGGCAGCCAGACCGGCGCATTGTCGCCACCCGCGGCCTTGCCCGGCAGCCGGATCGCGAACTCCACCCGCGCGCCCGAGTTGCGCACGGTCTCGACATTCTTGCCGTACTGCTCCGGCGTCAGCATCTGCTCCAGCAGCATTTCCAGCTGGACTTCGCCCCAGGTGCCACGCGACTTCACATTGGTCAGCACCTTTTTCAGGTCGCCCACGCCCTGCGCCAGCACCTGCATCTCGCCCAGCCCCCGGTGCACCTGCTCGAGCCGGTCCGACACCAGCCGGAAGGACTCGCCCAGGCGCTGCTCCAGCGTGGCATGCAGCTTCTCGTCGACAGTGCGGCGCATTTCCTCCAGCTTGGCGGCGTTGTTGGCCTCGATGTCCTGCAGCTTCTTCTCCAGCGTGGCGCGCACTTCGGCCAGGCGCCGCTCGTTGGCTTCGGACATCTGCGCCAGCTGCTGCTGCAGCCCGTCGCCGAAGCGGCGCAGCGTGCCGGCCTGCTCGTCGCGCGCCTGCTGGCCCTGCAGCATCAGGTGCTGGCGCACCTGCTCGAGCTGCTGGGTGTTGGTCTCGGTCAGCTTGGCCAGTTGCTGCGCGAAGGTGTCGATCTGGTTGTTCTGCAGCGTGGCGATGCCCGTCAGCTGCGACGACAGCGCCTGCTGGAAGCGCAGCATCTGCTGGGCCGACTCGTCGCGGCTGCCGCGCGCGGCGTCGGCCACGTCGGTGCGCAACTCCCGCTCCAGCCGCTCCATGCCGCGCGCGCTTTCCGCGCGCATGTCGGCCAGTTGCCGGCCAAGCTCGGCCCCCGGCGAGGCAGCCTGCTGGCGCAGCAGGACGATGACCAGCAGGACGACCGCGAGCAGCGCCACGGCCAGCGTCAGGAACGGAATCAGGGTCATGCAGCAGGAAACAGGTAGATGGCAGGCTTAGCGGCGCCGCGACATGACGTCGGGGTTGATCACGGTGGGTGGATGGCCGGCCTGCGGGCCCTGGTCGAGCGCGGCGATCAGGTTGTCGGCGGCCAGCATCGCCATCGCACGGCGGGTCTTCTCGGAGGCGCTGGCGATATGCGGCGTGAGCACGACGTTGGGCACCGTCAGCAGGTCCGGATGGACGCTGGGCTCGCCCTCGAACACATCCAGGCCGGCGCCGAAGATGCGCTTGTCGCGCAGCGCCTGCGCCAGCGCGGCATCGTCGACGATGCCGCCGCGCGCCAGGTTCACCAGCGTCGCGGTCGGCTTCATCAGCGCCAGCTCGGCCGCGCCGATGGCGTGGTGGCTCTGCGGGCCATAGGGCAGCACCAGCAGCAGGTGGTCGGACTGGCGCAGCAGGTCTTCCTTGCTGACATAGCGCGCGCTCAGCGCGCGCTCGGTGTCCGCCGGCAGCTGGCTGCGGTTGTGGTACAGCACGCTCATGCCAAACCCGCTCGCGCGGCGCGCCAGCGCCTGGCCGATGCGGCCCATGCCGAGGATGCCGAGCGTGCTGCCGTACAGGTCCATGCCTACCAGCATGTCATAGCTCCAGCGCTGCCACTTGCCGGCGCGCAGGTAGTGCTCGGCCTCGGTCACGCGGCGCGCGGTGGCCATCAGCAGGGCCCAGCCGAAGTCGGCGGTGGTCTCGGTCAGCACGTCCGGCGTATTGGTGGCGATGATGCCGGCGGCCGTCAGCGCCGGCACGTCCAGGTTGTTGTAGCCGACCGCCATGTTGCACACCGCGCGCAGCGCCGGCAGCCCGGCGACCACGTCGCCGTCGATGCGGTCGGCGGCGTTGGCCAGCACGCCGGCCTTGCCCGCCAGGCGCGCCTTCAGTGCGGCGGCATCCAGCACCGCGTCCTGCTGGTTGTCGTCGACATCGAAGTACTGCGCCAGGTGCGCGATGACTTCGGGATAGATGGCGCGGGTGACAAGGACAGACGGCTTCATGGCATCAAACGTGGAAGAAGAGGAAGGTCATGATGACAAACAGCGGCACCAGGAAGGTGCCCGAGTACAGCATGTAGCCGAAGAAGCTCGGCATGCGCACGCCGCGGTTCTCGGCAATGGCCTTGACCATCAGGTTGGGGGCATTGCCGATATAGGTATTGGCGCCCATGAACACGGCCCCGGCCGAGATCGCGGCCAGCGTCGAGGCATCGCGCGTCATCAGCGTGGCCGCGTCGCCACCGGCGGTGTTGAAGAACACCAGGTAGGTCGGCGCGTTGTCCAGGAACGAGGACAGCAGGCCGGTGGCCCAGAAGTACATGCCGTCGACCGGCTGGCCGTTGCTGTCGCTGACCGCGCGGATCACCCCGGAGAAAGCGCCGTCGGTGCCGGCCTTGAGCATGGCAATGACCGGGATGATGGTGAGGAAGATGCCGGCAAAGAGCTTGCCGACTTCCAGGATCGGCTCCCAGTTGAATTCATTGCCGGCACGCGCCGCTTGCGGCGTCACCAGCAGCGACACCACCGCCACCACCACCAGCAGCGCATCGCGCACCGCGGCCTGCAGCGGCACCTCGGTGCCCAGGACGTCGAATGCGATGCCCGGCTGCCACAGCCCGCTCATCAGCACCAGGCCGATCACGGCCAGCAGCAGCACGAAGTTGAACTTGCCCTCGATGGCGATGCCGCCCGAGTCCGGCGTGGGGTCGCTGCGCGGTGGCAGCTCCTCTTCCTTGTTCTGGTAGTAGTGACGGTCGACCAGGTAGAACAGCACCAGCAGCACCACGCAGATAAAGACCGTCTCCGGGAAGATGTTGCGCATGGTCCAGAAGAAGTCCACGCCTTTCAGGAAGCCCAGGAACAGCGGCGGATCGCCCAGCGGCGTCAGCGAGCCACCGGCATTGGCCACCAGGAAGATAAAGAACACCACCACGTGCGCCACGTGGCGGCGGTTGTCATTGGCGCGCAGCAGCGGCCGGATCAGCAGCATGGCCGCGCCGGTGGTGCCCATGAAGCTGGCCAGCAGCGTGCCCAGCGCCAGGATGCCGGTATTGAGCCCGGGCGTGCCGTGCAGGTTGCCGCGCACGCAGATGCCGCCGGCCACGATATACAGCGAGGCGATCAGAACGATGAACGGGATGTACTCGGCCAGCAGCGCGTGCACCGCGCTGGCCGCGGCCGCATGCGTGCCGAACGCTGCCGCGAACGGCAGCAGGAACAGCAGCCCCCAGCCCGCGGCGATCTTGCCGTAGTGGTGGTGCCAGAACCTGGGCGCAACCAGCGGCCACACCGCGATCGACAGCAGGATGCCAGCGAACGGCAGCCCCCACAGCGAGGACAGCGACGCCCCGTCAAGGTCCGCGGCACGGCCGACGGCGGGAAATGCGGCCAGCACGGCCAGCAGCGGCAACAGCACGGAGGCACGTCGCATCAGGCAGGATCTCCTCGGGAATGCAGCATTCATTGGCGCACCGCCGGCACGAAGCCGCGGCACGCAGGCAAGCCTGCAAGTGTAATTCAAGCACCTCTTGCCCCGGGGCTTCCGGCATGGGTGGTGCATCGCATTCCGTGCGGCAAAAGCCGCGGGTTCAGGCCTCGTCGACCAGGATCACATGCACGCGGTACGGGCCATGGGCGCCGAGCACGATGGTCTGCTCGATATCGCCCGTGCGCGAAGGCCCGCTGATGATATTGGTGGCGCGCGGCAGTTCGCCGCGCTCGCTGCGCACCAGCGCAAAGGCGTCTTCCAGGCCGGCGACGATGCGCGAGCGCGGCACTACCGCCACGTGGGTCTCGGGCAGCAGCGCGGCCGAGGCAAAGGTGGCCGGGCCCGACAGCAGCATCAGCGAGCCGGTCTCGGCAATCGCGCAGAAGCAGCCGGTGATGCCGACCAGGTCGCCATGATCGTGGTCGGCCTCGACCTCGCGCACCGGCGGGCGGCATTCCACCGCCAGCCCCGCGGCCTGCCACGGCAGCGGGCCCAGCGCGTCCCACGCCACGGCACGGTGGACCAGGTTCAGGTTGTCCAGAAAGCGCACGGTGGCGGCGGGCACCTCGTCCATCCTCGCCACGCGGTCGACGGTCGAGGCCATGCGCTGGGCCTGCGCCAGGAAGGCCTCGGCCAGGTCGACGGCCACCGCCGGGCGCGGGCCCTGCGGGTGACGCGCCAGGTAGTCGGCCACGGCCTCGCGCTCGCCCGCGCTCGGCCGGGTCGGCCTGCCCTGGGCAGCACGGATGCGGGCAAAGATGCGGTCGCGGGCGTCGTTGGTTTCCATAAGGCCTGGCTGGAGAAGCGCAAAGCGCGGCGAACGCGCGATGCGCCGATTATAGTGGCGCCCGCCGCATGCAGAGCATGCGATGGCCGGCGCAAGGTGTTGAATTTTGCTACGCCGCGGGCTGAACCGAGTACACCTGGCGCAGGTAGGACAGGTAGCCGGGATCGTCGCACATGGTCTTTTCCGGCGTGTCCGACAGCTTGGCCACCGGCTGCCCGTTGCAGCGCACCATCTTGATCACGATCTGCAGCGGGGTATAGCCGAGGTCGTTGGTCAGGTTGGTGCCGACGCCAAAGGCGAGCCGGCAGCGGCCATGGAAGCGCTCGTACAGTTCGATCACGCGCGGGATGTCGAGGCTGTCGCTGAAGATCAGCGTCTTGGTGCGCGGGTCGACGCGGTTGGCGGCATAGTGGGCGACCATGCGCTCGCCCCACAGCATCGGGTCGCCGGAATCATGGCGCACGCCATCGAAGAGCTTGCAGAAATACAGGTCGAAGTCGCGCAGGAAGGCATCGAAGCCGTAGGTATCCGACAGCGCGATGCCCAGGTCACCGCGGTACTCGCGCGCCCAGCGCTCCAGTGCGTACACCTGCGAATCGCGCAGCCGCGGGCCCAGCGCCTGGCAGGCCTGCAGGTATTCATGCGCCATCGTGCCCAGCGGCACCATATTGTGCAGACGGGCAAAGTGGACGTTGCTGGTGCCGGCCAGCTGCGGCCCGAGCAGGCGCCGCATGGTCAGCAGCACCTCTTCCTGCCATTCGCGCGAAAAGCGCCGGCGCGTGCCGTAGTCGGCGATCACGCAATCGGCCAGCTCGGGTGTCTTCAGCAAGGCCAGCTTCTGGTCCAGCCGGCGGCGGCCTTCGGCCAGGTCGGGCCTGGGCTGGGTGCGGCGGAAATAGACCTCGTTGACGATCGCCAGGACCGGCACTTCGAACAGGATGGTATGCAGCCACGGGCCGATGATCGAGATCTCGATCTCGCCATTGCCCTGCGGGGACGGCCGCACCGAGACATATTTCTCGTTCAGGTGGAACAGGCCGAGGAAGTCGACGAAATCGCTCTTGATAAAGCGCAGCCCGCGCAGGTAGGCGAGCTCGTCGTCGGTGAAGCGCAACTGGCACAGGTGTGCCACCTCGGCGCGGATCTCATCGATATAGGGCGTCAGGTCGACGCCCGCGTTGCGGCACTTGAAGCGGTATTCCACTTGCGCCTGCGGGAACTGATGCAGCACCACCTGCATCATCGTGAATTTGTACAGGTCGGTGTCGAGCAGGGACGGGATGATCATAGCGGGCCAGACGGCGATGCCGGGTCAGTACGTCATGCTAACCGAAGTCTGGCCGCACCCGGCCACTCTTGCCGCTCAACCACCATCAAGGAAGGGCTGTGGCTGCCGCGGCGCCTCCCTGCCCCGGGCCTTGCCCTGCAGGCACCACAACTGGCGGCCGTCGGTAGCGGGGCACGACACCAGCGTGGCGGCGGCGCGCGGCACCCGCTGCGGCAGCGGCTCGGCAAAGGCGCCGTCGCCGGCCATGATGCGCTCGGCGTAGACCTGGGTCCCGGCGCGCTCGAAGCGCAGCACCTGGACCCGGTCGCCCGGCTGCGGCTGCAACTGCGGCCCGCACGGCATCAGGCCGGCCCGGCCGCAATGGGCGATGGCGTCGCCCGCGGGCGAATCGGTCACGCTGAAGTGGTCCCACTCGAACGCGGTCAGCGCCGGCAGCGCGACCGGCGCATCGGTGCGCGCGCGCCACGCCACCAGGCGCGATACCACGCTGTCGGCCATGCCCGGCGACTGGGCCAGGGTCTGGGCGGCAACCGACCCGATCGGCGCCAGAAATGCCGTCAGCAGCACAACAATGGGTGCGAAGATCCGGCGCATCGCGGCATCGTGCCGCAGGCTGGCAAGGCAAGGCTGGCGTGGCATACGGGTCTCCCGGCACGGATGCAAGTGACTGTTGGCGGCCTCATCATGCCCGCTGGCGGGCCGACATGCCAGCAGGCCGCCATGCGTTAAATCAAAAGTACATAAAGAAATAAGAAAACTATCTGATCCGGCTATATAGACCCGCTATTCTTGCCAGAAGCCTCGGCTACAATATCGCTTTCCGAAAGGCCTCGGCCGGCGCTCGCCCAGCCCATGCTGCCATGCGGCACCATGCGGTGGATGCGGCGTCCGCCGGCAAGAAGCGGCCCCACAGTTTCCCATTAAAAGCCGACCTGTTTTCCTGGAACCGAAATGACTCACGTTGTCACCGAATCCTGCATCCGTTGCCGCTACACAGACTGCGTTGACGTGTGTCCGGTCGATTGTTTCCGCGAAGGCCCCAACTTCCTGGCTATCGACCCGGATGAGTGCATCGACTGCGCCGTGTGCGTGGCCGAATGCCCGGTGAACGCCATTTACGCCGAGGAAGACGTGCCGGGCGACCAGCAGCAGTTCATCGACCTGAACGCCGAGCTGGCCCGCAACTGGCCCTCCATCACCAAGACCAAGGCCCCGCTGGCCGAGGCCGAGGAATGGAAGGACGCCACTGACAAGCTGCAGTACCTGCAGCGCTGACAGAACAAGAAAGCCGTCCCCACGCGCTTTCCGCAACACCGGGCACAAGCGGCCCACGCAAACGTATCAGGACGAATATGGACTTGAGCATTCCAAATCCCGTCGCCGACACGACCAAGCAGGTCGACGGCGGCAGCCCTGCAGGCGGCCAGCCGCAGGAGATCGATGCGCTGATCGTCGGTGCCGGCCCGGTGGGCCTGTTCCAGGTCTTTGAACTGGGCCTGCTCGAAATCAAGGCACATGTCATCGATTCCCTGAAGGTGGTCGGCGGCCAGTGCGTGGAGCTCTATCCGGACAAGCCCATCTACGACATCCCGGCGGTGCCCATCTGCACCGGCCAGGAACTGACCGACAACCTGCTCAAGCAGATCGAGCCGTTCGAGCCCACCTTCCACCTGGGCCAGGAAGTCGCCGTCGTGGAGCGCCGCGAGGACGGCCGCTTCTTCGTCGAGACCTCGCTCGGAACCCGCTTCATCACCAAGACCATCTTTATCGCCGCCGGCGTGGGTTCGTTCCAGCCGCGCACGCTGAAGGTCGAGGGCATCGACAAGTTCGACGGCAAGCAGCTGTTCTACCGCGTCAAGGACCCGAGCCGCTTCCATGGCCGCAACCTGGTGATCATCGGCGGCGGTGACTCGGCGCTGGACTGGACGCTGGACCTGGTCGGCAAGGCCGAGTCGGTGGTGATGATCCACCGCCGCGACGGCTTCCGCGCCGCGCCGGCCTCGGTCGCCAAGATGAAGGAACTGTGCGAGCAAATGGAAATGCAGTTCCTGGTCGGCCAGGTCGGCGGCTATGAAGAGAAGGACGGCGTGCTCACCGAGATCAAGGTGACCGGCGCCGACGGCGTGACCCGCCGCCTGCCGGTGGATGACCTGCTGGTGTTCTTCGGCCTGTCGCCCAAGCTCGGCCCGATCGCCGAGTGGGGCCTGGACCTGGAGCGCAAGCAGATCAAGGTGGACACCGAGAAGTTCGAGACCAATATCCCGGGCATCTTCGCGGTGGGCGACATCAACACCTACCCCGGCAAGAAGAAGCTGATCCTGTCGGGCTTCCACGAGGCCGCGCTGGCCGCGTTCGGTGCCGCGCCGTATATCTTCCCCGAGAAGAAAATCCACATGCAGTACACCACCACCTCGCCGAAGCTGCACAAGATCCTCGGCGTGGATTCGCCGGTGTTCGACTGAGCCGGGCGAGTGCCGCAGAAAAAAACCGCCGCGAGGCGGTTTTTTTCTGGCACAAACCAAAAACCATAGCTATAATGCGGCCTCGCTGTTCGACACGACGGCACGAAGCCAGCAGAGATGCCCTTCGCACCGTACGGCAGGCAGCAAGCCGGAAGCTTCCAGACACCTTCTGACAAGAACAAAATGTCGAAAAGGTGTTGACGAAGAAAAGAGAAACTGGCTATAATTTCTTTCTCAGCTGTTCCCCGATAGCTCAGTCGGTAGAGCGACGGACTGTTAATCCGCAGGTCCCTGGTTCGAGCCCAGGTCGGGGAGCCAACCGATACGGAAGCCCGGTGCAAACGCACCGGGCTTTTTCGTTTTGGGCTTCGGTTCGCGCAACGCGCTTCGATCTTGTCCGGCCTCGACAGCCGTCACGACAGCCTGCGGGCCGCCGCAACGCCTGCCCTCTCCCACTTATCCCTGCAGCGAACCGCCAGCGGCCTTCAGCGCCACGACAATGGCGTCGGCATTGGCCTCGATCCGATGCAGCGGCCCCGCCACGGACATGCCATAGGTCACGCCCCCGATGGCCACCGGGAAGGCGATCGCGCCGAGATCAGGAAACGACTCGCCAAAGTTCGGATACCAGCCTTGCGCCTGCCATTGCTGCATGGCGGCTTCGAAAACGCGCAGCGAGTCCACCGTGCGCCCCGTGCGCGAGGCAAACGACACGCCGGCCAGCAGTTCGGCGCGGCTGTCCGCCGGCATCGTGCCAAGGATGGCGCGGCCGATCGAGTTCACGTGCGCATCGCGCAGCTCGCCCGGCGCGGCGATATAGCGCACCGGATTGCCGGACTCCCGCACCTCCAGGTACAGCACGCGGCCGTCATCCTGAAGCTTGCCGAAGATCACGGTTTCGCCGGTGGTGTCGCGCAGCGATTCCAGCACCGGCTGCACGCGTTCGAGCAGCGGGTCGTTGCGGGCGATGCGCTGGGCAATGTCGAGCAGCCGGCGCGTCGGGTAGTAGCCCTGGCGGCGGCCGGTCTCGTACAGGTAGCCGAGCGAGGCCAGCGTGCGGATCAGCCCCAGGCAGCTCGACATCGGCGCGCCCAGCAGCCTAGCCAGCTCGGTCAGCGTCAGCGAGCGCCCTTCGCGCGCATAGATCTCCATGATCTCAATCACGCGCAGCGCGGTCTTGACGCTGGCGTGACCCGATTTTTCTGCCGGTTCCTGTTCTGCCATCGTTGGCTTCCTCGACTTCAATATCTGTTGGCCGGGATTGTACGCGGCGGAGTCGGCCGGCAAGGGTGTCAGCCGCCCTCCGCGCCGCCTGGCCCGGGCAACGCCTGCGGCCAGCTGCGGATATTGCCGGGCGTGCGCGAGAAGCGCGTCGGGATGCCCACGCCACGCAGCCGGCCTTCGCTGGGATGGTCGTATTCGAACATCATGCCGGTGGCGCGCAGGTGCGGGTCGTCGGCCAGGCTCTCGAAATGCGGCACTTCGCTGTGCGGGATATCGGCATCACGCAGCAGGTCGAGCCATTCCGCAGTGCTGCGCTGCGCGACGATCTCGGCCAGTGTGGCGTAGAGCGCGTCGATATTGGCGCTGCGCGCGGCCGGGGTGGCATAGCGCCGATCCTGCGCCAGCTCCGCATGGCCTGACACATCGAAAAAACGCAGCCATTGGGCGCTTGTATAGGGCAGCAGCGCAATATGGCCGTCGCGCGTGCGATAGGGCTTGCGGTGCGCCGACATCACGCGCGGATAGCCGGCCTGCCCGAGCGGCGGGATGAAGGTCTGCCCGGCCAATTGCTCGGTGGCCAGGAAGGACACCAGCGTCTCGAACATCGGCACCTCGATGGCCTGGCCCTGGCCGGAACGCTCGCGCTCGTACAGCGCCATCGGGATCGCGTAGGCCACGGTCAGCCCGGCCACCTTGTCGGCCAGGATGGTGTTGACGTACTGCGGGCCTTCGTTCGAGTTCGCACCCTGGAACTGCGCCATGCCGCTGCGCGCCTGGATGATGTCGTCGAAGGCCGGCGCGCCCGCGTAGGGACCCTCTTCCGAATAGCCATAAGCGCCGCAGTAGATCAGCCGCGGATGGTCCGCGCGCAGCGACGCATAGTCCAGCCCAAGCTTGCGCAGCGACTGCGGCCGCACGTTGGAGACAAAGACATCGGCCGTGGCGATCAGGGCTTTCAGCGCGGCGAGGTCATCGGGCTGCTTCACGTCCAGCACCACGAACTGCTTGTTGCGGTTCAGGTTCAGGAAGCTGGCGCCCATGGCCGCGTGCCGCGCCGGCTCGGCGTGGCGGAACACATCGCCGGCGGGCGGCTCGACCTTGATGACTTCAGCCCCCATGTCGCCGAGGATCTGGGTGGCATACGGCCCCATCGCGACCGCGGTCATGTCGATCACGCGGATGCCGGCCAGCGGCCCGGTGGCCGCGCTCGCCTGCGCTTGCTCGTCTGGCATCGTCGCTCCCTCTCAGTACGACTTGGGCAAACCCAGCACGCGCTCGGCGATAAAGCACATGATCAGCTGCGGGCTGACCGGCGCGATGCGCGGGATATAGGACTCGCGCAGCAGCCGCTCGACGCGGTACTCGCGCGAGTAGCCCATGCCGCCCAGCGTCAGGATCGCGGTCTGGCACGCGTTATGGCCGGCCTCGGCGGCGAGGTACTTTGCCGTGTTGGCCTCGGCGCCGCAGGACTGCCCGGCGTCATAGCGCGCGGCGGCCTTGAGCATCATCAGGTTGGCCGACTCCAGCTGCATCCAGGCCTGCGCCAGCGGATGCTGCACGCCCTGGTTCATGCCGATGGGGCGGCCGAACACCACGCGCTCCTTGGCGTACTGCGTGGCAATGGCCAGCGCCGCGCGGCCCAGGCCGATGGCCTCCGCCGCGATCAGGATGCGCTCCGGGTTAAGTCCGTGCAGGATGTACTCAAAGCCCCTGCCCTCTTCGCCGATGCGGTCTTCCTCCGGGATGAACAGGTCGTCGATAAACAGCATGTTGGTATCGACGGCGGCGCGGCCCATCTTGTCGATCTCGCGGATCTCGATCTTGCTGCGGTCGACTTTGGTGTAGAACAGCGACAGCCCTTCGGTCGACTTCTTCACCGACTCCAGCGGCGTGGTGCGCGCCAGCAGCAGCATGCGGTCGGCCACCTGCGCGGTCGAGATCCAGATCTTGCGCCCGCTCACCGAATAGCCGCCCGGCACCTTGCGCGCAAAGGTCTTGAGCTTGGTGGTGTCCAGGCCCGCGTCGGGCTCGGTCACGCCGAAGCAGGCCTTCTCCTGGCCGGCGATCAGCGGCGGCAGAAAGCGGCCCTTCTGTTCGTCGGTGCCGAACACCACCACCGGGTTCAGGCCGAACACATTCATATGCACCGCCGAGGCGCCGGTCATGCCAGCGCCCGACTGCGAGATGGTCTGCATCACCAGCGCCGCTTCCAGGATGCCCAGGCCCGCGCCACCGAAGGCCTCGGGCATCGCCACGCCCAGCCAGCCGCCTTCGCACAGCGTCTTGTAGAACTCGTGCGGATAGGTGCCGGACTTGTCCAGGCGATCCCAGTACTCCATGTCGAACTGCGTGCAGACCTGCTGCACGGCCTCGACGATGGATGCCTGTTCTTCGGAGAGGTCGAAATTCATAGCGTTACCTGCCTGATGTCGTTGTCTTGTTGGTTGTCTGATGGTTGCCCGAAGAGCGCCTATTCCGGCTGGATGCCAGCGTCTTTCACCAGCCGCGACCACTTCTGCAGCTCGGCCACGACAAACTGGCTGAGCTCGGCCGGCGTGCTGCCGAATGGCTCGAAGCCCAGCGCGTGGAACCGCGGCGCATGCTGCTTGCTGGTGGCGATGGCGACCAGTTCACGATTGAGCCGCTGCACCACCGGCGCCGGCACCCCGGCCGGCGCGAACACGCCGTTCCATGAGGTCACGTCGAAACCCTTCAGCTCCGGCACGCTCGCCAGCGGCGGCAGGTCGGGCAGCAGTTCGCTGCGCTGCGCGGTGGTCACCGCCAGCGCGCGCAGCTTGCCGGCGCGCACGTTGGCGATGCCTGCGGCAAAGTCGACGAACATCGCCTGCACCTGGCCACCCATCACATCGGTCATCGCCGGCGGCGTGCTCTTGTATGGCACGTGCAGCATGTTCAGCCCGGCCATCTTCGACAGCGTGGCGCCCGAGACGATGCCGGTGCTGTTGCCGCTGGCATAGCTCAGGCCCGGATGCGCCCTGGCATAGTCGATGAACTCACGCAGCGTCTTCACCGGCAGCGCCGGGTTGACCACCAGCATGAACGGCAGGTTGCCCATGCGCGAGACCGGCGTGAAATCCTTGACCGGGTCATAGCGCAGCTGCTTCATCAGCGACGGGTTGGCCGAATGCGTGGTGTTGGTGGTCATGAACAGCGTGTAGCCATCGGCCGGGGCCTTGGCCACGAACTCGGCGGCAATGGTGCCGTTGGCGCCGGGCTTGTTGTCCACCACCACCGGCTGCTGCAGCGCCTCGCCCAGGTATTTGGCAGTCAGGCGGGCCACGGCATCGGTGCCGCTGCCGGCAGCGAACGGCACCACCAGGCGCAGCGGCCTGGACGGGAATTCATCGGCCGACAGCGCCGGGGTGGCGGCCAGCGCCGCGGTGCACCCGAGCACCAGGCTGGCAAAGGCATTGCTGAAGGACTTCACGGTAGTTGTCTCCTGTAGTTGTTCAATCCCTTGCCGTGACCAGCCGCGTCTTATGCGGGCCGTATCACGCGCTCGGGGGATTCCTCATATGGCGGGGAATAGATGACCAGAATCTTGGCCGGCTCGTCGCTGACCACGGTGAACACATGCATCTGGTCCGGCGGGAAGAAGCAGCAGTCGCCAGGGCCCAGTTCCTTTCGCTGGCCGCCGACCTCGGCCACGGCGCGGCCTTCCAGCACGTAGCAGACCTGCTCGATGCCGGGATGCGCGTGCGGCAGCGCGCCCTTGCCCTTCTCGATGGTGCCGTGGATCACTTCCAGATGCCGCGATCCGACGGTCTCTGGGCCGATCAGCCGGCGATTGAGGGTGCCGACATGGTTGGCGGGGTGGTAGCCCTCGACCTCGTCGGTCGAGATGAAATAGACGGGTTGGTCCTGCATGCGGTGCTCCTGCCTTAATTCATATCTATGAATAACAGTTTATGCTCTTGAATTTATCCGTCAAACAATTTCGACATCGCTGCGGGTTTACCGGGAGTGCAAGGAGCGAGCGCCAGCCTCACGCGGCGCGTGATCGGCAAGAAAGTGTTGTGGGAGTTACCCGGCGCTCAGCCGGCGAAGCGGTAGCCCACGCCGATCTCGGTCAGCAGGTAGGCAGGCCGGGCCGGGTCGGCTTCCAGCTTGTGCCGCAGGTGCCCCATGTAGACGCGCAGGTACTGGCTGCTGTCGGCATGCGACGGCCCCCACACCTCGCGCAGCAGTTCGCGGTGGGTCATGACCTTGCCGCGATGCGCCAGCAGCACCGCCAGCAGCCGGAACTCGATCGGCGTCAGGTGCACCGGCTCCCCCGCGCGCGTGACCTGGCGGTTGGCCAGGTCCACGGCGATCTCGCCGAACGCCACCTGCGCCCGCCCCTGCGCGCCGGCACGCACATGGCGGCGCTGCAGCACGCGCAGGCGCGCCACCAGCTCGCCCACGCCGAAGGGCTTGGTCAGGTAGTCGTCGGCGCCGGCGTCGAGCGCGCGGATCTTCTCGGCCTCGCCGGTGCGCGCCGACAGCACCAGCACCGGCACTTCGGTCCAGGTGCGCAGGTCGCCGATCATCGATACGCCGTCGCCATCGGGCAGCCCCAGGTCCAGGATCACCAGGTCCGGCTGGCGCGTGCCGGCCTCGATCAGTCCGCGCTGCAGCGATTCGGCCTCGTGCACGGTGCAGCCCTCGTCCTGCAGCGCCGCGCGCACGAAGCGGCGGATATGGGGCTCGTCTTCCACCAGCAGCACCGTGGGCGAAAACTCGAATGGCATAACGCGTCAGATCCTTGAAAGGTTGTCGGGTTCAGGCCGGCAAGCCGGCCGCTTCCGGTTCCAGCACTGGAGGGTTGCCGCGCGGCAGCGTGACCACGAAGCGCGCGCCGGTGCCTTCGCCCTGCGCCCGAGCATGCACCGGCTCGACGCGGATGCTGCCGCCGTGCGCCTGCACGATGGCCTCGCACACGGCCAGCCCCAGGCCCACCCCGGTGGTGGCGGACTCGCGCTCGCCGCGGGTGAATTTCTCGAACACCTGCCGCGCCATCGCCGCCGGCACGCCGGGGCCGTCGTCCTCGACGACGAGGTGCACGGCGTCGTCGGAGAGCTCGCCGCGCACGCGGATCTCGGTACCCGGCGCGGTGTACTTGGCCGCATTCTCCAGCAGGTTGCACAGCACGCGCTCCATCAGCACGCCATCGCATTCCACCAGCGGCAGTGCCGACAGGTCGGCCACCACCACGCGGTGCCGCGCCAGCGCATCGCGCAGCGACGCCAGCGCCGCGCCGGCCAGTTCTTCGAACGACTGCCATTCCTTGCGCAGCGCCACATTGCGGCTTTGCAGCCGCGCCATGTCGAGCAGGTTGGCCACCATCGCGTGCATGCGGCGCGCCTGGTCGCGCATGGCGCCGACGGTCTCGGCCACCTCCGGCGCCAGCGGCGTCGTGCCGCGCTGCAGGGTCTCGGCCATGCCGATCAGGCTGGTCAGCGGCGTGCGCAGGTCGTGAGACACCGCCGCCAGCAGCGAGCTGCGCAGGCGCTCGGACTCCATCGCCAGCAGCGCCTGCTGCGCCACCTCGACATAGTGCAGCCGCTCGATCGCAATCGCGATCAGCGTGGCAAAGACATCGACCTGGCGCCGCAGCGCGGGCTGAGCAAATGCGCGCCAGGTGCGCGGCTCCACTGCCAGCACGCCGCGCACCTGCATCGGCGCCTTCAGCGGCAGGTACAGCACCGTGCCGGAAGGCAGCGTGTCGGTGCCGGTGCCGGCCGGCTGGCCGTGGTTGAAGACCCATTGCGCCAGCACGTGGTCGACGGCATCGCTCTGTGCCGCGCCGCCGGCCTCGGGAGCCGTGGCCGCGGGCAGCAGCCGGCCGTCCGCGCCGACCAGGAAAAACGCGGCACGCGCATCGAACGCCGCGCGCAGGAAGCGGCTGCCGATACCGACGATCTGCGCGTCGGTCAGCGCCGCCGACAGCTCGCGCGCCAGCTCGTACAGCGTGCGCGCATCGGTCTCGCGCTGCACCGATACCTGGGCCTGCTCGCGCAGTCCGGCCGTCAGCTGTCCAATCACCAGCCCGACTGCCAGCATCACCAGGAAGGTCACCAGGTATTGCACGTCGGTGACCGCAAACGACAGCTGCGGCGGCACGAAGAAGAAATCAAACGCCCCCACCGCCACCAGCGCGGCGAACGCCCCCGCGGTACGTCCGTGGCGCAGCGCCACGCCGGCCACCGCCAGCAGGAACAGCATGGCGATATTGACCAGGTCGAACCATGGCCGCGCCAGCGCCGACAGCGCGGTGGCGCCGGCGCACCAGGCCACCGCCCACAGCAGGCCCGGCCACTGCGCAGGCCGGGCGTCTGCCTGCGGCGGCTCGGTGCCGGGCAGCACGGGCGCATCAGCGGGGGTCTCCTGTCGGACGCTGTCGTCCGCCACGCGGATCACGTCGATCTCGGGACACGCCGCAGCCAGCGCATCGGCAAAACTGGTGCGCCCGAACAGCCACGCGCGCGCGCCCAGCCATGGCGCCAGCGCGCGCGCCAGCAGCGCGTGCATGCGGCCGGACAATGAAGCCCCGCCATCGGCCCAGCGCGCCGGCGTGCGGCCGATCAAGACCTTGGTCAGATTGTGCCGCCGCACATAGCCGGCCACCGCCGCCACCATGTCGCTGCCGGCCAGCGTTTCGGTACGCGCGCCCAGCGCCTCGGCCAGCCGCATGGCCTGGTCGAGCTGCTCGCGCTGGGCGTCGGGCACGGGTGCCAGGCGCGGCACCGACACCGTCACCACATGGCAGTCGCAATCGAGCTGCCCGGCCAGCCGGCGCGCGCTGCGCACCACCTGCGCAGCATCGCTGCCGTGGCCGACACAGGCCAGCACCGCTTCACGCGTGCGCCAGACCGGTTCGATCGAGGCTTCCTGCCGGTAGGCGCGCACGTCGTCGTCGACGCGGTCGGCAGTGCGGCGCAGCGCCAGCTCGCGCAGCGCAATCAGGTTGCCCTTGCGGAAGAAATGCTGCACGGCATGGCGGGCCTGCTCGGGCACGTACACGCGCCCTTCGCGCAGGCGGCGCAGCAGCTCGTCGGCGGGCAGGTCGACCAGCACCACCTCGCCGGCATCGTCGAAGACCGCGTCGGGCACGGTCTCGCGCACGCGGATGCCGGTGATGCCGGCCACCGCCTGGTTCAGGCTGTCCAGGTGCTGGACGTTGACCGTGGTCCAGACATCGATGCCGGCCGACAGCAGTTCGGCGATGTCCTGCCAGCGCTTGGGGTGGCGGCTGCCGGGCGCGTTGCTGTGCGCCAGCTCATCCACCAGGATCAGCGCAGGCCGGCGTGCCAGGGCCGCATCGAGATCGAATTCCTGCAGCGTGCGGCCGCGGTAGTCGACGCGGCGCAATGGCACGCGCTCGATGCCTTCGGCCAGCGCCTCGGTTTCGGCGCGGCCATGGGTTTCGACCACGCCCACCACCACGTCGCCGCCCTGCTCGCGCTGCGCGCGCGCCGCGGCCAGCATGGCGAAGGTCTTGCCGACGCCGGCCGAAGCGCCGAAATAGATGCGCAGGCACCCGCGCGCGGCGCGTTCGCCGGCGGCCTGCATGCGCTGCAGCAGGTGGTCGGGGTCGGGGCGGGGATCGTCGGGTTGGCGCGGCTCAGGCATGGTGGTCGCGCTTGCCTCGCAGCGGCGGGAGCGCAGCCAGATTGTGCCACGCAGGCGCCGGCGTAAAGTGCGCCAAGGTAGACTAGCGGCGATTTCCGACGCTGCGCCCGCGCGCGCATTGCACTACATTCTTGACAGTGCAGTCGTATACATGCCATAGTTACGGGCGTATAGCATTCATGGAAACCGGTACTGTCAGCTCCAGTTGTATAGGACCTGGCGCTATCACCCCTGACACTGGTTGCACGGACTGAAACGTCCACATCTTTCAGGTTCGCGGGGGCGCACCAGGGCATTAGCCCGGCGTGCAATACCAGTCGCTCCGGCGACCGCAGTTTCCCCCCGTGTGAACCAGCCGCTCCTTGCGGCAATCCCCTAAAGGACTGAATTGACTAAGATCGTCTTGAAACCCGGTGAGCCCGTTGAAGTTGCAATGCGGCGCTTCCGTCGCGCCATTCTGCAGACTGGCCTGATCGTTGAACTCAAGAGCCGCACCGCTTACGAGAAGCCGACGACCGAGCGCAAGCGCAAGAAGAAGGCCGCCGAAGCACGTCTGCGCAAGCGCCTGCGCATGCAGATGCTGCCGAAGAAGATGTACTGATCCGGTACGCTTCGCCGCCTGGCACCGCCGCCGGGCATAAAAAAACCGCCAGTTCGCTGGCGGTTTTTTTTATGCCTCGCGCCCAGGCCGGCCCCCACTGCGCCTTGCCGCCGCGGCTTTTGCTGCACTGCGCCACCTGAGCATTGCGCCGATGACCGGCATAATGGCGGATATTGCGCCCGTGCGGCGCCACACCGGACCCTGCCTTGACTGCCATCCTAGAGTTGCGCAAGGTGCGCAAGCAATACGGCGACACGGTCGTGGTCGACGACCTCGATCTCCAGGTATTTCGCGGCCAGTGCTTCGGCCTGCTGGGGCCCAACGGCGCCGGCAAGACCACCACGCTGCGCCTGCTGCTGGGCCTGACCACGCCCATGGCCGGCACGCTCACGCTGTGCGGCGAGCCCATCCCCGAGCGCGCGCCGCAGGCGCGCATGCGCGTGGGCGTGGTGCCGCAGTTCGACAACCTCGACCCGGATTTCTCGGTGATCGAGAACCTGCGCATCTTCGGGCGCTACTTCGGACTGTCGTCGGCCGAGATCGAGCGGCGCGTGCCGATGCTGCTGGAATTCGCCCGGCTGGAAAACCGCGCCGATGCGCAGGTGCGCGACCTCTCCGGCGGCATGCGCCGGCGCCTGACGGTGGCACGCGCGCTGATCAACGACCCTGACCTGCTGGTGATGGACGAGCCCACCACCGGCCTGGACCCGCAGGCGCGCCACCTGATCTGGGAGCGCCTGAAGTCGCTGATGGCCAGCGGCAAGACCATCCTGCTGACCACGCACTTCATGGAAGAGGCC
This sequence comes from Cupriavidus sp. FW305-26, assembly GCF_058787975.1. Taxonomy (NCBI): domain Bacteria; kingdom Pseudomonadati; phylum Pseudomonadota; class Betaproteobacteria; order Burkholderiales; family Burkholderiaceae; genus Cupriavidus; species Cupriavidus sp. FW305-26. The sequence continues at coordinate 82,562 of NZ_JBYTAH010000010.1, read as the reverse complement.
GAACGGCTGTGCAACTACCTGTGCGTGATCGACGGCGGCCGCAAGATTGCCGAAGGCAAGCCGCACGAGCTGATCGACAGCCAGATCGGCTGCGACGTGGTCGAGGTCTATGGCGATGAACTGGACACGCTGCGCGGCAGCCTGACGCCGCTGGCGCAACGTACTGAAATGAGCGGCGAGACGCTGTTCTGCTATGTGCGCGAGCCCGCCCCGCTGCTGGCGGCGCTGCACGGCAGGAACGGCGTGCGCTACCTGCACCGCCCGGCCAACCTGGAGGACGTGTTCCTCAAGCTGACCGGCCGCGAGATGCGGGACTGAACCGAGGGACTGACATGAGCGAACAGGATCCCCGCGCGGATACCACCACTGCCCCCGCGGCCGCTGGCGGCCACGCCGCCGCGACGCCGCGCCAGCGCTATCCGCAGCCGCTGCTGCCGCGCAACCTGCGCAACTGGATGATGGTCTGGTACCGCAACTACATGGTGTGGAAGAAGCTGGCCATCCCGTCGATGATCGGCAACCTCGCCGACCCGATGATCTACCTGTTCGGCCTCGGCCTCGGGCTGGGGCTGATGGTGGGCGAGGTCGACGGCGTGTCGTATATCGCCTTCCTGGCCGCCGGCACCACCGCGTCCAGCGTGATGATGTCGGCCAGCTTCGAGTCGATGTATTCGGCGTTCTCGCGCATGCACGTGCAGCGCACCTGGGAGGCGATCATGCATGCCCCGCTGACGCTGGGCGACGTGGTGCTGGGCGAGATCGCCTGGGCGGCCAGCAAGGCGGTGCTGTCCGGGCTGGCCATCATGCTGGTGGCGGGCGCGCTCGGCTATGCGCAGATGCCCGGCGCGCTGCTGGCGCTGCCGGTGATCGTGCTGGCCGGCATTGCCTTTGCCGCGCTGGCGATGATTGTCACCGCGCTGGCGCCCAGCTACGACTTCTTCATGTTCTACCAGACCCTGGTGATGACGCCGATGCTGCTGCTGTCGGGCGTGTTCTTCCCGCTGGAACAGTTGCCCGAAGGCGTGCAGGCAGCCACCAAGGTACTGCCGCTGGCGCATGCGGTGGCGCTGATCCGGCCGCTGATGCTGGGCCGTCCGTCGGAGGATGTCGGCCTGCACCTGGCGGTACTGGGCGCCTATGCAATGGTGGCGCTGGTAGTGTGCCTGGTGCTGCTGCGCCGCCGGCTGCTGCGCTAAGACTGCCGCATGCCGGGCCTCAGGCGCTGCCCACGAGCTTGAGCCCGCCAATACCGCACACGATCAGGCCGATGCAGGCCAGCCGCGCCGCAGTGGCGGGCTCATTGAAGAGTATGATGCCGAGGATCGCGGTGCCGACCGCGCCAATCCCGGTCCAGACAGCATAGCCGGTCCCGACCGGGATATGCCGCAGGGCCAGCGCCAGCAGCAGCACGCTGATGGCCATGCCGATCAGCGTGATGACGCTGGGCACCAGCCGCGTAAAACCTTCGGTGTACTTCAGCCCGATCGCCCACACCACCTCGAACAGCCCTGCCAGGGCCAGCAGTGTCCATGCCATATCGATTTCTCGGATTGCGTCGCAACGTGCGCAACGATAGCGGAGATTCCGCCACCTTGCAGCGCACCGTCCTGGCGCTGGCGGCCGCATGCGCCACGGCGTCACTGGCCGGGTGCATGGTGATGGCCGTGGGTAGTGCCGCGGTGTCGACGGTGGCTACCGTCGGATCGGCCGCCGTCAGCGTGGCGACAACCGCGGTCAGCACCACCTACGACGTCACGGCCGCAGGCGTGAAGGCCGTGGCCGGCAGCGACGAACCCGCGCCGCCCCCGTCGCCACAACCTGCACAGCCGCCACAGCCGGCGCAGTAAGCCCTCAGTCGCCCAGGCCGCGCAGCAGGTCGGCCTTCAGGTCATCGACCGACTCCAGCCCCACCGCCAGCCGGATCAGCCCTTCGCCGACGCCCGCGGCCGCCTTGGCCTCGGGGCTCACGCGCGCGTGCGTGGTGGTGTACGGGTGCGTGATGGTGGTGCGGGTGTCGCCCAGGTTGCCGGTGATCGAGCACAGCCGGGTGTTGTCGATCACGCGCCAGGCATTGGCCCGCTGCTGCTCGGGCGTGGCGCCCTTCAGCTCGAACGACACGATCGCGCCGCCGCCGCTTTGCTGGCGCATGGCGATCGCGTGCTGCGGGTGCGACTTCAGCGCCGGGTGGAACACGCGCGCCACCGCCGGATGCGATTCCAGGAACTGCGCCAGCGCCAGCGCGCTGGCCGAATGGCGTTCCATGCGGATCGCCAGCGTCTCCATGCCCTTGAGCAGCACCCAGGCGTTGAACGCCGACAGTGTCGGGCCCGCGGTGCGAACGAACGGGAACACCTTGCCCATGATGAAGTCGTGCGAGCCCAGCACCGCGCCGCCCAGCACGCGGCCCTGGCCGTCGATATGCTTGGTGGCCGAATGCACCACGATGTCGGCGCCGAACTTCATCGGCTGCTGCAGCGCCGGCGAACAGAAGCAGTTGTCGACCACCAGCAGCGCGCCGGCGTCGTGGGCGATGTCGGCCACGGCGGCGATATCGGCCACTTCGGTCAGCGGGTTCGACGGCGTTTCCAGGAAGAGCAGCTTGGTGTTCGGGCGCACCGCGGCGCGCCATGCGTTCAGGTCGCTCGGGTCGACGAAGGTGGTCTCGACGCCGAACTTCGAGAAGATATTGCCGAACAGCGTCATGGTCGAGCCGAAGATCGCGCGCGAGCTGACCAGGTGGTCGCCCGCCTGCATCGACGACAGCACCACCGACAGGATCGCGCTCATGCCCGAGGCGGTCGCCATGCAGGCCTGCGCGCCTTCCAGCGCGGCCAGGCGCGACTGGAACATCGACACGGTCGGGTTGGTGAAGCGCGAGTAGGTGAAGCCCTCTTCCGAGTTGGCGAAGCGTTCGGCGGCCTCGGCGGCGCTGTTGAAGCAGAAGCTCGAGGTCAGGTAAATGGCTTCGGAGTGCTCCATGAATTCGCTGCGCAGCGTGCCGGCGCGCACGCCGAGGGTGTCGATGCCGAGCGATTCGGGGTTGAGCGGTTCGTTCATGCTGGTGGAGCGCGGTCGTACCCGCGCGAATGCGATGGTTTCGACGAGCCGGCGCCGGCCAGGTGGACCGGCGCGCGGCCATGAAAAAAGCCCGTGCGATCGGGTGGTCGGATCGACGGGCTTGCTGTTCTGCGAATGGCCTTCGGCTTCAGGCTGTGGCGGCCGGCTTCCGGAAATCGCTGCGCCGCGAAGGCACTGCGCATCGGGAATCGTTGCTGACCGCCATCTCTTTAGCTGTTTCGGGCTGGACCCGCGTCCGCAAGCTGACTATCAAATCGACGCCCGGCCATGTTACGGCCGGGCTCCGCATTCGTCAACGCGCGGACAGCGGCGGCACGGCTTACTCGTTGCCGCCGGAGCGCTGCAGGTGCAGTTGCGAGCGCTCGGTGTCGCCATTGGTGCCGTCGCGGTCGGCCTGGCTGCGCGCCGTTTCCAGGCGGTTCAGGTAGGCCTCGTCGATATCGCCGGTGATGTAGCGGCCATCGAAGCACGAAGCATCGAAGTCCTTCAGCGCCGGGTTGATGTCGCGCACGGCCTGCTTCATCGCTTCCACGTCCTGGTACACCAGCTTGTCCGCGCCGATGATCTTCGCAATCTCTTCGTGGGTGCGGTTATGGGCCACCAGCTCGCTGCGGGTCGGCATGTCGATGCCATACACGTTGGGGTACTTCACCGGCGGCGCGGCCGAGGCGAAGATCACCTTGTTGGCGCCGGCATCGCGCGCCATCTGCACGATCTCGAACGAGGTGGTGCCGCGCACGATCGAGTCATCGACGATCAGCACGTTCTTGCCCTTGAACTCCACGCCCATGGCATTGAGCTTCTGGCGCACCGACTTCTTGCGCACCGCCTGGCCGGGCATGATGAAGGTGCGGCCGACGTAGCGGTTCTTGAAGAAGCCTTCGCGGTAGTTCACGCCCAGGCGGTTGGCCACCTGCATCGCGGCCGGACGGCTGGAATCGGGAATCGGCATGACCACGTCGACATCGCCGGCTGACACTTCCTGGCGGATCTTCTCGGCCAGGTAGTCGCCCATGCGCAGGCGCGCGTCATAGACCGGCACGCCGTCGATGCACGAATCCGGGCGGGCCAGGTAGACGTACTCGAAAATGCACGGCGTCAGCACCGCGTTCTCGGCGCACTGCTTGCTGTAGAGCTTGCCGTCCAGGTCGATGAAGATGGCCTCGCCCGGCGCCACGTCGCGCTCGAGCTTGTAGCCGATGCCTTCCAGCGCCACGGACTCGGATGCCACCATCCATTCCTTGCCGGTGGGGGTCTCGACGCTGCCCAGGCACAGCGGGCGGATGCCGAACGGGTCGCGCACCGCCAGCATGCCGTAGCCGGCGATCTGCGCGGCAATGGCATACGAGCCGCGTACGCGGCGGTGCAGGCCGCTGACCGCCGTGAAGATGGTGTCCGGGTCCAGCGCCATGCCGTTGCTGGCGCGCTGCAGCTCGTCGGCCAGCACGTTCAGCAGCACTTCGGTGTCCGAATGCGTGTTGATGTGGCGGCGGTCGCGGCGGAACATCTCCTCGCGCAGCTGCTCCCAGTTGGTCAGGTTGCCGTTATGCGCCAGGATCACGCCATAGGGCGCGTTCACGTAGAACGGCTGCGCTTCTTCCTCGCTGGATGCCGAGCCAGCGGTCGGATAGCGCACCTGGCCGATACCGGCGGCGCCGGGCAGGCTGCGCATATTGCGGGTGCGGAAGACATCGCGCACCAGGCCGTTGGCCTTGTGCATGTGGAAAGTACTGCCGTTGGCGGTGGCGATGCCGGCAGCATCCTGTCCGCGATGTTGCAACAACAGCAGGCTGTCGTAAATCAATTGGTTGACAGGCGTGGCTGAAACCACGCCGACGATACCGCACATTGCCAAGCTCCCAGGAAAGGCTTTGAATCAGGGGGCGCAGCCTGGTCCGGAAATCCCCCGGACCCAAAGGCCTGCGTACTACCGACCGGGCACCATGCCCGGCTTCATGTCTTGACGTACTTCGCCAGCTCCGGCGGCAGCCATGGCTTCACCGATTCCATGGCCTGCATCACATAAGGGCGGCTTACCGCGTCGCGCCAGAACGGTTCTTCCGGCAATTTGGTCAGGCTGGCCAGCGTGACCATCACCATCACCAGCAGCACGCCGCGCAGCAGGCCGAACATCAGTCCCAGCCCGCGGTCGGCGGGCTTGAGCCCGGTGCTCTCCAGCAGCTGCCCGACCACCATGCCGGCCAGCGAGGCGCCCAGCACGGTGCCGATCAGCAGCACCACGAAACCCAGCGCATGGCGCGCCAGCTCGCCGCCAGGCATCGATTCAGGCATCCAGCCCGCGGCCACCGCGCCATAGCGGAACGCCACCCAGAACGCCACCACCCAGCCGATCAGCGAGAGCACCTCGCGCACCAGGCCGCGCAGCACGCCGAGCACGCCCGAGGCCAGCAGGATGAAGACCACGGCATAGTCGAAGAAAGTCGGCTGCATCATTGCTTGCGGCCGGGCACAGGCGCCGGCCGTGCTTGCCCCTTACTGTTCCACGACCTTCGAGGTCAGCCCCACCGCGCGCACACGCTTGTCGGCGGCGTCGGCGGCGTCACGGTCGCTGAAGGGGCCGGCACGCAGCAGGATGCGCTCGCCATCGGCCAGCATTTTCTTTTCGACATAGGCCGGGACCTTGCTCGCCTTGAGCTTGGCCAGCCAGCCCTTGGCGCGCTCTTCGGAAGAGAAGGCGCCGATCAGGATCAGGTACTTGCCGCTGCCCGGCTTGGCTTCGGGCTTGGCTTCAGCCCGTTGCGCCGGCTTGTCCGCAGCGGCTGCGGCGGCTGCGGCGGCCGCGGGCTTGGGCGCGCTGACGATTTCCTCGCCGGCGTCGAGCGCCTCGGCATCATTGCGCGCCGCCGGCGTGGGCGGCAGCGGGTCGGCCTTGCGCGGCTCGACGCGGGGCTTCTGCGCCCCCTGCGCGCCCGTGACCCCGTTTGCGACCTTTACCGAGACGTCATCGGACACCGGCCGCGGCTTGGTCTCGAACACGATCGGCAGCACGATCACGGCGGCCACCATCAGCACCACGGCGCCGATCAGGCGGCGGCGCGCGCGCTGCTTCTGCGGGAATTCGGGGTCGAGCGTATCGTCGGCATAGTCATCGGCCAGACGGCGCGACGAGGCGATGCCTGCACCCGTGTCGGTGCGCTGGCGCCGCGCACGCTCGGGTGCCGGGTCGTTGCCCTTGCGGGAAGAAAACAGCGAAAGCAGGCCCATAGATTGGTTCGGTGATACGGCCTTGTGGGGCCGCTCGTTGCGTTTGCCGCTCATTGATCGGCCAAGGCCGCCGGGGTTGCCAGGTCAGCGGGCGCCGGGGCGCCTGCTTCAGTTAGCCTGCGTGGCACGATACGCCATCACGCCGGCGACGGTATAGAACGATCCGAAGACCAGAATTCTATCATTCTCGGTGGCTCGCTCGATGGCATCGCGGAATGCCGCCTCGGGGCTGGAGAAGCAGGCCGCGGTGGCGTCCGGGCCGGGGCGGAATCCGCCCGCCTCCAGCTTGGCGAGCAGGTCCGCGGCCCTGGCGGCGCGCTCGGTCGGCAGGTCGCACAGGCACCAGTGGTCGACCTTGTCGGCCACGTGCTGCAGCACCCCGGCGATGTCCTTGTCCTGCATCGCGCCGAACACCGCGTAGGTGTAGCGGAAGAACCCCATGTTCTCCAGGTTCTGCCCCAGCGTGGCCGCCGCATGCGGATTGTGCGCCACGTCCAGGATCACGGCCGGGCGGCCTGGCAGCACCTGGAAGCGGCCCGGCAGCTCAACAAAAGCCAGGCCGTTGCGCACTTCCTGTGCGCTGACCGGCAGGCGCGGGCGCATGGCCTGCAGCGCGGCCAGCGCCGCCGCCGCGTTGAGCAGCTGGTTGGCGCCGCGCAGCGCCGGGTAGCCCAGGCCGTTAAGCTTGCGCCCGCCGCCGCTCCAGTCCCATTGCTGGCGCTCCTGGCCCTTGGCGGCGTGGAAATGGTAGTCGCGCCCCACCAGCCACAACTCGGCGCCGACGGCCTCGGCGTGCGCCACCAGCGACTTGGGCGGCATCGGGTCGCCACAGATCGCGGGCACGCCCGGGCGGAAGATGCCGGCCTTCTCGAAGCCGATCTCCTCGCGCGTATGGCCCAGGTACTGGGTATGGTCGATATCGACGCTGGTGACGATGGCGCAGTCGGTATCGATCACGTTGACCGCGTCCAGGCGCCCGCCCAGGCCCACTTCCAGGATGATCGCGTCCAGCCCGGCCGCGGCGAAGGCATGGATGATCGCCAGCGTGGTGAACTCGAAGTAGGTCAGGCTGACCGGGTCGGCAAAGCTGTTGCGCGCGCGCTCGACCGCCTCGAAATGCGGCAGCAGCTGCGCATCGGTGGCGATCTCGCCATTGATGCGGGCGCGCTCGTTGAACGAGATCAGGTGCGGCGAGGTATGGCAGCCCACCTTGTAGCCGGCCTCCAGCAGGATGCGCTCGAGCATCGCGCAGGTAGAGCCCTTGCCGTTGGTGCCGCCCACCGTGAACACCACGGCGTCGATGCGCAGCCCGAGGGCCTCCTTCACGCGCGTGATGCGCGCCAGGCCCATGTCGATGCCCACGGGATGGGCGGTTTCGAGATGGGCAAGCCATTCGGGGAGCGTATGGAAGACAGGCATGTGGGGTGCGAGGAAAAGCTGTTGCTACCAGATTTGGCCAGCCAGCGGCAAAGTCAAGGCCGGGCTTGCACCCGGCCCGACATAGCCACCGGGGCGGCCAGGAAAAGCGAAAGGCGCGTCAACCACCCGCGCCCTTGATCTGCCATGCAGACGTTGTTATGCCACCGCGTCGGCCGGCTGCTTCTGCAGCAGCGCCAGCAGCTGCGCCAGTTCCGCGCGCATCTTGCGGCGGTCGACGATCATGTCGATGGCGCCCTTCTGGATCAGGAACTCCGAGCGCTGGAAGCCTTCAGGCAGCTTCTCGCGCACGGTCTGCTCGATCACGCGCGGGCCGGCAAAGCCGATCAGCGCCTTGGGCTCGGCGATCACCACGTCGCCCAGGAAGGCGAAGCTGGCCGACACGCCGCCCATGGTCGGGTCGGTCAGCACGCTGATGAACGGCAGCTTGGCCGCGCTCAGCTGGTTCAGCATCGAGGTGGTCTTGGCCATCTGCAGCAGCGACAGCAGGCTTTCCTGCATGCGCGCGCCGCCGGTGGCGGTAAAGCAGATGAACGGCACCTTCTGCTCCAGCGCAGCCTGCGCGCCGCGCACGAAGCGCTCACCCACCACCGAGCCCATCGAACCGCCCATGAACTCGAACTCGAAGCAGCTGACCACCACCGGGATGGTGTGGATGGCACCGCCCATCACCACCATGGCATCGGTCTCGCCGGTGTCATCCATGGCGGCCTTGATGCGGTCCGGGTACTTCTTGGAATCCTTGAACTTGAGGGCGTCGACCGGCACGATCTCCTGGCCGATCTCATAGCGGCCTTCGGCGTCCAGCAGCCCGTCCAGGCGCGCCCGCGCGCTGATGCGCATATGGTGGTCGCACTTGGGGCAGACGTGCAGGTTGGCCTCGACGTCGGTCCGGTACAGGGTGGACTCGCACGACGGGCACTTGACCCACAATCCCTCAGGGATGCCCTTGCGGGTGCTGGGGTCGGTCTGTTGAATCTTGGGGGGCAGGAGTTTATCCAACCAGCTCATGAAAGCTCCTTTCGGATGACTGCGGTCCGCCGGCAAGCCCGGTGTCGGGACGCCTGTTGGCAGATGGCAGGGAATCAACCCGCGAATTTACCATGCCGGCCCGGTGACCTCGAAGCGCAACGCGCGATTTGCGCACATTGAAGCACTTAAAAATGATCATCAGGCCGACATTAGATCACTTCAACTATCCAGCGCCTGGCGGATCTCGGCGATAAACACCTGCAGCGTCGCCACCGCCTGTTCGCGCGGGGTGTCCTCCAGCAGCTGCACCAGGCGGCTGCCGATCACCACGGCATCGGCCACGCTGCCGATCGCGCGCGCGGTCTGCGCGTCGCGGATGCCGAAGCCCACGCCCACCGGCAGGTTGGCATGCTGCTTGATCAGCGGCAAGCGCGCCGCCACGCTGTCCAGGTCGATCGCGGCCGAGCCGGTCACGCCCTTGAGCGACACGTAGTACAGGTAGCCGCTGGCCACGCGCGCCACGGCCTCGATGCGGGCATCGGTCGAAGTCGGCGCCAGCAGGAAGATCGGGTCCATGCCGTTGTCGCGCATCAGCGTGGCGAACGACTCGCACTCCTCGGGCGGATAGTCGACCACCAGCACGCCGTCGACGCCGGCTTCGCGCGCGGCGGCGGCAAAGACCTGCTCGCCCATGCACTCGATCGGATTGGCGTAGCCCATCAGCACCACCGGGGTATCGGCATTGGTCTGGCGGAACTCGCGCACCCACTGCAGCACCTGGGTCAGCGACACGCCCTGCGCCAGCGCGCGCTCGGAGGCGCGCTGGATCACCGGGCCGTCGGCCATCGGGTCGGAGAACGGCACGCCCAGCTCGATCACGTCAGCGCCGCCCGCCACCAGCGCATGCATCAGCGCCACGGTCAGGCCGGGCTCGGGATCGCCGGCGGTGATAAACGGAATCAGGCCCTTCTTCTGCTGCGCGGCCAGCGCCGCGAACGTCTTCTGGATACGGGACATATCAGGGAATCAGGTGAGGCCGCGGCGCCGGCGAGACATCGTCGTTGGCGGCGGCCAGGGTTGGGGTGGCGGCAGGCTCGGCGGCTGCATTCGTGACGGCAAGGGCTGCAGCGGCGGCAGACACGCGATCGCATGCCACCTGCACATACTCCGGGTTGATCTCGAAGCCGGCAAAGCGCCGTCCGTGGCGCAGGCAGGCCACCGCGGTGGTGCCGCTGCCGGCGAACGGATCCAGCACCAGGCCGCCCGGCGGGCAGCTTGACAGCACCATGCGCTCGACGATTTCCAGCGGCTTCTGCGTCGGGTGGTTGGCGCGCTCCGGGTCCTGGCGGTGGATGCGCGAGACGCTCCACAGGTCCTTCGGGTTGTAGCCCACCTCCAGCCACTTCTTGCCTTCGAAACGCGGACGGCTGCGCGCCTTCTTGGTCTCGGGGTCGTAGGGAATGCGGACCGGGTCGAGATCGAAGTAGTAGTCGCGCGCGCGGGCAAAAAAGCCGATGTTGTCGTGCACCGACGAGAACTTGCGCGTGGTGCCGCCCATGCTGGGCACGCGGCGATCCCAGATGATCTCGTTGATCATGGTCAGGCGCCGCTTGAGCATCACGAACAGCTCTGGCGAATACTGCCAGGTGCAGAACAGGTAGAGCGTTCCCTTGGGCGCGAGCTTGGGCACGACCGCGTTCATCCAGCGCTCGGACCAGTCCAGATACTCCTGGCCCGACAGCAGGTCGGAATCGTTGCCGTAGTCCTTGCCCAGCCCGTAGGGCGGATCGGCGACGATCAGGTCGACCGAGCCGTCCGGCAGGCGGGCAATGCCCTCGAACATGTCTTCCTGGAACAGGCGCAGCTGGGCGGAATCGGGCGCTCCGGACGCATCCGGCGCCCCCGCGCCGCCCACGGCAAGTCCGGTCGGAGGCAGCGCGCGCATCAGAGCTTGAGCCCCGCGCGCTCGGCCACGGTGTGCATGTCCTTGTCGCCGCGGCCGGACAGGTTCACCAGCAGCAGCTTGTCCTTGGGCAGCGTCGGCGCCAGCTTGCAGGCATAGGCGATGGCGTGGCTCGATTCCAGCGCCGGGATGATGCCCTCGATGCGGCAGCAGTCGTGGAAGGCCTTGAGCGCTTCTTCATCCGTGATCGGCACGTACTGCGCGCGACCGCTGTCCTTGAGCCACGCATGCTCGGGGCCCACGCCCGGGTAGTCCAGGCCGGCCGACACCGAATGGGTCTCGATGATCTGGCCGTTGGCGTCCTGCAGCAGGTAGGTGCGGTTGCCGTGCAGCACGCCCGGCGTGCCGCCGGTCAGCGAGGCCGCGTGGCGGCCGGTGTCGAGGCCGTCGCCGGCGGCTTCCACACCGATCAGCTGCACGTCCTGGTGCTCGATATACGGGTAGAAGATGCCCATGGCATTGGAGCCGCCGCCGACGCAGGCGATCACGGCATCCGGCTGGCGGCCCGTCATCTCCGGCATCTGCACCTTGGCTTCCTCGCCGATCACGCACTGGAAGTCGCGCACCATCATCGGGTACGGATGCGGGCCGGCCACGGTGCCGATGATGTAGAAGGTGTTCTCGACGTTGGTGACCCAGTCGCGCATGGCTTCATTGAGCGCGTCCTTGAGCGTGCGCGAGCCGCTTTCCACCGGCACCACGGTGGCGCCCAGCAGCTTCATGCGGTAGACGTTGGCGGCCTGGCGCTTGACGTCCTCGGCCCCCATGTAGACCACGCACTCCATGCCGAAGCGCGCGGCAATGGTGGCGGTGGCCACGCCGTGCTGCCCTGCCCCGGTCTCGGCGATCACGCGCGGCTTGCCCATGCGCTTGGCCAGCAGCGCCTGGCCGATCACGTTGTTGATCTTGTGCGCGCCGGTGTGGTTCAGGTCTTCGCGCTTGAAGTAGATCTGCGCGCCACCGAGCGTCTCGCTCCAGCGCTGCGCGTGGTAGATCGGCGACGGGCGGCCGACAAAGTGCTTCAGTTCGCGGCGGTATTCGGCATCGAACTCCGGATCCTTCTGGTAGTGCGCATAGGCCTCGCGCAGCTCGTCGAGCGCGTGGACCAGCGTTTCCGACACGAAGGTGCCGCCATAGGGGCCGAAATGGCCACGGGAATCGGGCAAGTCGTACATGTCTAGACTCTTCGGAACAGCGGCCTTGCCTCATCCGGCAAGGGCGCATGGTTGACTGCGATGCGTGTGCGCGCATGCGGCAGGCCACGGGCGGCATGGGGAAAGACGCGGGAGACGGCCCGGCTCATCCTGCCTCGGCACTGCGCACAGCGCGCACGAACGCGGCGATGCGGGCGTGGTCCTTCACGCCCTTGGCGGCCTCTACCCCGCTGCTGACGTCCACAGCGTAGGGCCGCACGCGTTCAATCGCGCCAGCGACGTTTTGCGCGTTCAACCCACCACTCAAAACGATGCGAGGAGCGCCGCTTGCGTTCGGGTTGCCGGTAGCTGGTACCGGAGGAGTAGGCGGAAGCCATGCCGGGGGAATCAGGGTCCAGTCGAAGACGTGGCCGCCACCACCGTAGCCTTCGACGAAGGCATCGAGCAGCAAGGCAGCGGCATCACGGTATTGATCGGCAAATTCTACCAAATCAAGCCCCGGGCGCACACGGGCGGCGCGCATGAAGGGCAGCCGGCAGCGCTGCGCCGCCTGCGTGCAGAACTGCGGGGTCTCGTCGCCGTGCAGTTGCAGCAGCGTCAGCGGCACGCGCTCGGCCACATGGGCGATGTCTTCCAGGTCGGCATTGACGAACAGCCCGGTGATCGCCACGAACGGCCCGGCGGCCTCGGCCAGCGCCGCGGCGCGCGCCACGTCGACGCAGCGCGGGCTGTTCGGGTAGAACACCAGCCCGATGGCATCGGCGCCGGCGTCCACGGCGGCGCGCACGTCGTCCTCGCGCGTCAGGCCGCAGATCTTGATGCGGGTGCGGGCCGGCATGTGCACTGTGCTGCCCGCCGTGCTGCCTTCAGCGGCCTCAGGCTGCGTCATCGAACACTCCATGGAACAGGCTCGCGGACGGATCGGCCGCGGGGATCTGGTAAGGATCAGGATACTTGACGCCGACCAGGTAGAGGCCGTCCGGCATGAAGGTCGGCGCCGCCAGCTTGCGCTCGCGCCCGGCCAGCACCTGCGCCAGCCAGTGCGCGGGGTAGCGTCCGCGCCCCACCGCCACCAGGCAGCCCATCAGGTTGCGCACCATGTGGTGCAGGAAGGCGCTGGCGCGAAAGCGCAGGAACACCCAGTTGCCGTCATCCCTGATGGTGACGTCGTACATGGTCTTGACCGGCGACTTGGCCTGGCATTCGGCGGCGCGGAAGGCAGAGAAATCATGCTCGCCGAGCAGGCATGCGGCGGCCTCGCGCATGGCGTCGACGTCGAGCCGCTGGCCCGGCGGCAGCATCTGGTAGCCGGCGCGGCCGTGCACCAGCGGCACGCGGTGTGGCCCGGTGTAGAGCGCGTAGTAATACATGCGCTCGAACGCCAGGAAACGCGCGTGGAAACCCTGGTCCACCGGCAGCGCCCATTGCAGCGCGATCGACGGCGGCAGGAAGGCGTTGACGCCGCGCACCCAGGAAAATGGCTCGCGCTCGAGCGCGGTGTCCAGGTGGATGACCTGGCCGAGCGCATGCACGCCGGTATCGGTGCGCCCCGCCACGGTGGTCAGCAGGCGCACCCCGGCAAAGCGCTCGATGGCGTTTTCCAGGTGATCCTGCACGGTATTGCGGTGCGGCTGCGACTGCCAGCCGGAAAAGGCGGCGCCGTCGTAGTGCAGGCCAAGAGCGATGCGGTTCATGTCAGGGGATCGGGCAAGGCGGCGGGTACGTCCGGGCGCAGTGGTTCACGCCAGGTCCGCCGAAAAAGCAAATGCGCCGGAAGGGACGCTTCCGGCGCATCGCTTCAGGCTGCGGCAGCGCGTGCCGCGGCCGGACCGTCAATGATAGCTCAGGCCACTTCCTGCAGCAGCGAACGGGCCTCCGCCTGCAGCGGATCCTGCGACTGCTCGACCACTTCCTGCAGCAGTTCGCGCGCCCCTTCCTTGTCGCCGATCTCGATATAGGCACGAGCCAGGTCAAGCTTGATCTGCATGTCCCGCCCGCCGTCCACGCCGTCGACCGACAGCGTGCTCGGCGAACCCCCGTGCGTGAGGTCGCCGCCGGTTTCAGGCGCCACGCGCGACAGGTCGATCGGCTCGGCCAGCTTGCCGTCGCGCAGCATGGTGGTGGCGGGCAGCGGCATGGTGGCCTCGTCCAGCACATCCTTGCCGCGGGCGTCGGCTTGCGCGGCGCTGCCCAGGTCAAGCGACAGCCCGGACATGTCGAACTCCAGCGGACGGCTGCGGGTCGGCGTGTCGAGGGTGGGCACGTCATCGGCAAGCGGGTCGGCGCCGGTGCGAGGCAGGCCGAGATCCAGCCGTACCGGCTCGCCGGCGTCGTGCGCGTCAGCGCCAAACACCATCGCCGCGGAAGCAGGCGCCACGATCGGCTCGCCGGCCGCCGGGGCCGGGAAGGCATCCAGCGGCAGCGCCAGGTCACCCAGCGACGGCTCCAGCCGCGGGATCGAGGCCGGATTCTGCGACGGGTCCTGGGTGCGCCACTGGTCGGTTGCCGGCGAGGTCGTATCCGGCCCCGCCGCTTCGGGCGTCACCGCCAGGAAGAGCGCGTTGCCCGGTTCGAGCGCGCGCCCCATTTCTGCTGCCTTCAGCCATTCCGCCCCGTGTCCGCCGGTCTGGGCGAACATTTCTTCTGCAATCACGCGGAAACCTTCCACATCCTGTCTGTTGCTGTAAATCTCCAGGAGCTTGAGCCGCACCGGCTGCTGCTCCGGGTTCTTCTCCAGGGCTTCGCGCAGGATTTCCTCCGCCTGCACATCGCGCCCATAGGCGATATAGACCTCGGCCTCGGCGATCGGGTCAACCTCGTTGGCTTCCGGCGTGTTGTTGCCGATGCGGAAGTCCGCGCCAAACACGCTGTGCTGCGAGGTGTCGACGCTCTGCCCCCCGGCCGTGCCGAACAGCGAATTGGCACCGGCCATCACCGTGCTTTCCTGCGACAGGATGCTGTCGCCGAAGCCGGTCGCCTCGCCCGCCTTCTGCTGCTGGCGGCGGCGATAGATCGCATAGACGCCGAGCAGCGCCACCAGCAGGCCACCGCCGGGCAGCAGCATGGGGTTGGCCAGCAGGCCATCGATGAACGACGGTTCGGGCACCGGCTCGGGCTGGGCCGCCACCACCGGCGGGCGCTTGGCCGCGGGGGCCGATGCGGCGGCGGCGGCCTGCGTTGCACTGGCAACGGCGGCAGCCGGCTGCGAAGCGGGCGCCGCTGCCACGGCTGAGACTGCCGCAGGCGCCACGGCGTCCGCGGCGCTGGCGCCGGCCGCTGCCGGGGCGCTGGCTGCGGTCGCTGCGGTTGCGGCAGCCGTCGCGGCGGCCGCAACCGGGGCCGGGGCCACGGCATCGGCCTTCGGCGGCTGGGCCGCCACCACGGTCGGCGCCGCCGCCGCAGCCTTGGCCGCAGCCTCAGCCTTTTCCTTCTCGGCCAGCACCGCCTGGTTGGCCTGGCTCAGCTTGGCGATCTCGGCGTTCTTCAGCTCGAGCAGCTTCTGCATGTCGCCGACGTTCTTTTCCAGCTGCGCCAGGCGGGCCTGCGCCTCCTTGAGCTCACGCTCGCGCGCGACGCCGGCTTCGGCCTTGGCCGCGGCGTCGGCCTGCGCGCCGCGCGCGGCCTTGCTGAGCTTCAGTTCATCGCGCGGGCCGTCGGTCGGGGCCGCCTGCTCCTGCACCCGGGCGGTCACGTTGCCGGACTGCTGGCGGCCGCTGTCGGGCTCGACCGACTTGGCCGCGGCAGCGCTGGCCAGCCGGCCGCGGTAGGCATCGAAGCCCTGCGTGCGCGCCACCACCTCGCGGCGGGCGGCCTTGGGTGCAACGGCTTGCGCCTGCTGCTGGGTCGGGACCTGCAGCACCGCGCCGCTGCGCAGCCGGTTCATGTTGCCGCCGATAAAGGCGTTGGGATTGTTGCGGTAGAGCGCCACCAGCATCTGGTCCAGCGAGACCGATTCCTGGCCTTGCACGGCCTCGCCGGCAATGGCGTAGAGCGTGTCGCCGCGCTGCACGGTGTAGCCGCCGCCGGGTGCCATTTCGGTGCCGCCGCTGGCGGCCGGTGCCGGCGCCCGCTTTGCGCTCTGGCGGGCCGGGCGCGCGGGCGCGGCTGGCTTGACTGCCTCGGCAGCCGCGGCGGGCGCGGCTTCCTGGGCCGGCGCAGGCTGCGGCGCGGCGGCAGGTGCCGGTGCCGCTACGGGCGGCGCATCCGGCGTCGCCGCCTGCACCACCGTCGCCGGCGAGAAGGTCTGGTTCGAAGGCTTGGCCCCGGCGGGGTCAAGCAGGAAGGTATAGGCGCGCGAGACCTTGCCGCTGGCCCAGCTCATGTCGACCAGGATGTCGACAAAGGGCTCGCTGATCGGCTGGTTGGAGCGGACCCGGGCCACATAGCTGCCGTTCGGGCGGCGCTCCACCTCCAGCCGCAGGCTGCTGACGGCCGGCAGGTAGGTCAGCCCGGCCGCGGCATACGCCGCTGGCGACGCCAGCTTGACACTGAGCCCGGCGGCCTCTTCGGCACTGACCCCACTGATGTCGATCTCAGCCTGCAGCGGCTGACCCAGATTCGACTGAACCCGCAATTGCCCGAACCCCGCGGCATATGCGGCCGGCTGCGCAAGCAGCAGACCCAGTGCCGTGACGGCCAGCGTTGACCAGCGCTGACGGACAGTAGGCGCATCTTTCCGGCGATGTTGGCTCACACTCACCTTATGCTCCGTTATGTTTTAGTAGCGATATGAATCGACAGACCGACCCCAAAACCAGGTCCGGCAGGCTGGCGGGGCGTTCTCGGCGCACCCCTTCTCCAGCCGCGCGCAGACGCCAAACCCTGCCTGGCGCGAAGCGCATGCCGGCGTATTGTGACGCATCACCAGGGAAAATAGGCGTCCGGATACAACAACGCCGCGCACGGGCGCGGCGTTGTCTGCAAAGCGGTCCATTCTGTTGCCTGGCTGCAACGGACGCAACCAGGCAACAGGCGGGAGCACCGGATCAGGACTCGATCAGGATACGCAGCATGCGGCGCAGCGGCTCGGCCGCGCCCCACAGCAGCTGGTCGCCGACCGTGAAGGCAGACAGGTACTCGCCGCCCATCTGCATCTTGCGCAGGCGGCCGACCGGGATGTTCAGCGTGCCGGTCACTGCTGCGGGCGTCAGGTCGGTCATGCTGGCGTCGCGCGTGTTCGGCACCACCTTGGCCCACGGGTTGTGGGCGGCGAGCATGCCTTCGATCTCATCGAGCGGCACATCCTTGCGCAGCTTGATGGTCAGCGCCTGCGAGTGGCAGCGCATGGCGCCGATGCGCACGCACAGGCCGTCGACGGCGATCGGCGTGGCGCCGGTCGCACCCAGGAAGCCTTCACCGCGGCCCAGGATCTTGTTGGTCTCGGCGCCGCCCTTCCATTCTTCCCTGGACTGGCCGTTGCCCAGGTCCTTGTCGATCCAGGGGATCAGGTTGCCGGCCAATGGCACGCCGAACTGCTTGGTTTCCTCGGCGGACAGGCCGTGCTGGGTCGCCAGGATGGTGCGGTCGATTTCCAGGATGGCCGAGGCCGGGTTGTCCAGCAGCGGCTTGACCGACGCGTTCAGCGTGCCGAACTGCGTCAGCAGCTCGCGCATATGCTGCGCACCGCCGCCGGAAGCGGCCTGGTACGTCATCGACGTCATCCACTCGATCAGGTCGGCCTGGAACAGGCCACCGAGGCCCATCAGCATGCAGCTGACCGTGCAGTTGCCACCGATGAAATTCTTGACGCCCTTGGACAGCGCGTCCTTGATCACACCCTGGTTGACCGGATCCAGCACGATGATGGCATCGTCCTTCATGCGCAGCGAGGAGGCCGCGTCGATCCAGTAGCCCTTCCAGCCGGCCGCGCGCAGCTTGGGGAAGACCTCGTTGGTGTAGTCGCCGCCCTGGGCGGTCAGCACCACGTCGCACTTCTTCAGCGTTTCGATGTCATTGGCATCTTTCAGCGTGGTTTCGTTCTTCGCCATGGCGGGCGCCTTGCCGCCGGCATTGGACGTGCTGAAGAAGACGGGCTCGATCTGGTCGAAATCACGCTCTTCCTGCATGCGCTGCATCAGGACGCTGCCGACCATTCCCCGCCAACCGACGAGACCTACAATCATGATTTACCTCGGATGTGATTTTTACTTCCCCGCCATTTTCCTCGCCCGGCGTGGCTGCGCGGGGAAGACGGGCAGGCACGACGAACGGATCTAGGCGATCGCGGTTTTAATAATGGTTTTAATCGTCGTTGCGGTCTGGCCGAGCGAAATCGTGCCGACCGGGCCGCGGGTAGCGGTCAGGGCAGCAACAGCAGTCAGGGTGGACTGGGAAAATCGGGCCATCGGCAGAGTCTACACGATTTTGCGGCGCTGCCGCAGCGTGCAGATAGGGGAAATAACGGGGACAAATCAGACAAAGGGGGCATTACTCGCGCAGTGCCCCCCTTCCGGTGTGACTTACAGTGCCGCCAGCACAGCGTCACCCATCTCGCGGGTGCCGACCTGCTTGCAACCCGGCGTCAGGATATCGCCGGTGCGGTAGCCCTGGGCCAGCACCTTTTTGACGGCGTTCTCGATGCGGTCGGCCTGCCCGGCGCGGTTCAGCGAGTAGCGCAGCATCATCGCCGCCGACAGGATCGTCGCCAGCGGGTTGGCCACGCCCTTGCCGGCGATGTCCGGCGCCGAGCCGTGCGACGGTTCGTACAGGCCCTTGTTGTTGGCATCCAGCGACGCCGACGGCAGCATGCCGATCGAGCCGGTCAGCATGGCGGCCTCGTCCGACAGGATGTCGCCGAACATATTGCCGGTGACGATCACGTCGAAGCTCTTGGGCGCCTTGACCAGCTGCATGGCCGCGTTGTCGACGTACATGTGCGACAGCTCGACCTCCGGGTACTCCTTGTGCACCTCGATCACGATGTCCTTCCAGAACTGGAAGGTCTCGAGCACGTTGGCCTTGTCGACGCTGCACAGCTTCTTGCCGCGCTTGGCCGCGGCCTGGAACGCCACATGGGCGATGCGGCGGATCTCCGGCTCGCTGTAGCGCATGGTGTCGAAGCCTTCGCGCGCGCCCTTGAACAGGCCGTCCGGCGCTTCGCGCACGCCACGCGGCTGGCCGAAGTAGATGTCGCCGTTCAGTTCGCGCACGATCAGGATGTCGAGGCCGGCCACCAGCTCGGGCTTCAGGCTCGAAGCGCCGGTCAGCTCCGGATAGCAGATTGCCGGGCGGAAGTTGGCGAACAGCTGCAGGTGCTTGCGCAGGCCCAGGATGGCCTGCTCCGGGCGCAGCGGACGATCCAGGCTGTCGTACTTCCAGTCGCCGACGGCACCGAACAGGATGGCGTCGGCTTCCTTGGCCAGCTTCAGGGTGTTTTCCGGCAGCGGATGGCCTTCGGCCTCGTAGCCGGCGCCGCCCACCGGGGCGGTTTCCAGTTCGAACTTCTCGTCGAGCGCGTTCAGGACCTTGACGGCCTCTGCAACGATTTCGGGACCGATGCCGTCACCCGGCAGGACTGCGATCTTCATTGTTGTCTTTCCTCGTTGAGTCTTATCCGACCAGGCGGTTGTTCAGCCACGGCATCTTGGCCACGCGCTCGGCCTCATAGGCCTTGATCTTGTCGGCATGGCGCAGCGTCAGGCCGATATCGTCGAAGCCGTTCAGCATGCAGTACTTGCGGAACGGCGCGATGTCGAACTCATACGCCTGGCCGCCCGCCGTCAGCACCACCTGCTTGTCCAGGTCGATGGTCAGCTTGTAGCCGTTGAAGGCGTTGGTCTCGTTGAACAGGTGGTCGACCTGCTGTTCAGTCAGCACCACCGGCAACAGGCCGTTCTTGTAGCAGTTGTTGAAGAAGATGTCGGCAAAGCTGGGCGCGATCACGGCGCGGAAGCCGTATTGCGTCAGCGCCCACGGTGCGTGCTCGCGCGAGCTGCCGCAGCCGAAGTTGCGGCGCGCCAGCAGGATCGACGCGCCCTGATAGCGCGGCTGGTTCAGCACGAAGTCCGGGTTCAGCGGACGCTTGCTGTTGTCCATGCCGGGCTCGCCGACGTCCTTGTAGCGCCACTCGTCGAACAGGTTGGGGCCGAAGCCGGTGCGCTTGATCGACTTCAGGAACTGCTTCGGGATGATGGCGTCGGTATCGACGTTCTCGCGGTCGAGCGGGGCTACGAGGCCGCTATGTACGGTGAACTTGTCCATGTTCTCTTTCCTTGCTTCTTCAGCCCAGCTTGCGGATATCGACGAAATGGCCTTCGATGGCTGCGGCCGCTGCCATCGCCGGGCTCACCAGGTGGGTGCGCCCGCCCGCGCCCTGGCGGCCTTCGAAGTTGCGGTTCGAGGTCGACGCGCAACGCTCGCCAGGATCGAGGCGGTCGGCATTCATGGCCAGGCACATCGAGCAGCCCGGCTCGCGCCATTCAAAGCCCGCGGCCTTGAAGATCTTGTCCAGGCCTTCGCGCTCGGCCTGTTCCTTGACCAGGCCCGAGCCCGGCACCACCATCGCCAGCTTCACGTTGCCGGCGACCTTGCGGCCGAGCTTCTGCACCACCCACGCGGCGGCGCGCATGTCTTCGATGCGGCTGTTGGTGCACGAACCGATGAAGACCTTGTCGATATTGATGCTCTCGACCGGCACGTTGGGCTGCAGGCCCATGTATTCGAGCGCGCGCTCCATCGCGTTGCGCTTGTTCGGGTCCTTCTCCTTCTCGGGATCCGGCACGCGGTCTTCGATGCTGATCACCATTTCGGGCGAGGTACCCCAGGTCACCTGCGGACGGACGTCCTCGGCGCGCAGCTCGACCACCTGGTCGAACTTGGCCCCGGCATCCGAATGCAGCGTGCGCCAGTAGGCCACGGCCTGCTCCCACTCCACGCCCTGCGGCGCGTAGGGGCGGCCCTTCACGTATTCGAGCGTGACGTCGTCCACCGCCACCAGGCCGGCGCGCGCGCCCGCCTCGATGGCCATGTTGCAGACCGTCATGCGGCCTTCCATGGTCAGGTCGCGGATGGCCGAGCCGGCGAACTCGATGGTGTAGCCGGTGCCGCCCGCGGTGCCGATCTTGCCGATCACGGCCAGCACGATGTCCTTGGCGGTGCAGCCGCGCGGCAGCTTGCCTTCCACCTTGACCAGCATGTTCCTGGCCTTCTTGCCCAACAGCGTCTGGGTAGCCAGCACATGCTCAACTTCCGAGGTGCCGATGCCATGCGCGAGCGCGCCAAACGCGCCATGCGTGCTGGTATGCGAGTCCCCGCACACCACCGTCATGCCCGGCAGCGTGGCGCCCTGCTCCGGCCCGATCACGTGCACGATGCCCTGGCGGTGGTCGTTCATCTTGAACTGGGTGATGCCGTAGCTGTCGCAGTTGGCATCCAGCGTATCGACCTGCAGCTTCGACACCGGATCGGCAATGCCGTGGCTGCGGTCGGTGGTCGGCACGTTGTGGTCCGACACGGCCAGGTTGGCGCTGATGCGCCATACCGGACGCTCCGCCAGCTTCAGCCCTTCGAACGCCTGCGGGCTGGTCACTTCATGCAGCAGGTGGCGGTCGATATAGAGCAGCGTGGTGCCGTCTTCCTCGACGTGGACGGTGTGGTCATCCCAAAGTTTGTCGTAGAGCGTCTTGGCCATGATGCGATGGCGGGCCGGAAGACCGATCCTTTGCAGGAGTGGTCCGCGGTGACCGCGCGGTAGTTTGCAGGGGTATTATTCGCTTCGGTCGCGGTGGCGAGCGGGTGGCGATAGCGATAATCGCGCCGGAAGCCGCCCGAAGCGAGCGTTATTTCAAGCGTTGCCGCAATGCTTGACTTGGCAATTGATTATGCCACAGGGGGTGTGGCGGTCAGCCCCCTGCCCGGCCCGGGCAGCGGCTGCAATGTAATGTGATTGGCGAAAGGGGGATTTCGCGGATGGCGAAAAGGAAAAGGCCGCGGCCCGCCGGGGGGGGCCGCGGCCTCTTGGGATCAGCCGCCCAGGTAGGCGGCCTTGATCCGGTCGTTGGCCAGCAGGTTGGCGCCGGTATCGGCCAGCACCACCTTGCCGGTTTCGAGCACATAGCCGCGGTCCGCGACCTGCAGTGCCTTGTTGGCGTTCTGCTCGACCAGGAACACAGTGACGCCTTCGTCACGAATGGTGCGGATGATGTCGAAGATCTGCGCGATGATTAGCGGCGCCAGACCGAGCGTGGGCTCGTCCAGCAGCAGCAGGCGCGGCCGGCTCATCAGCGCGCGGCCGATCGCCAGCATCTGCTGCTCGCCGCCCGACATGGTGCCGGCCCGCTGGCTGGCGCGCTGGTTCAGGCGCGGGAACAGCTTGAACACGTGCTCGATGCCCGCCTCGATCTCGTCGCGCCTGGCGAAGAACGCGCCCATCTTCAGGTTCTCCAGCACCGTCAGGCTCGGGAACACGCGCCGGCCCTCGGGCGAGATCGCGAGCCCCAAGCGCATGATCTCGTGCGTGGACCGGTTGGTGATGTCCTGCCCTTCGAACGTCACGCGCCCGCTGGACGCGCGCGGCGTGCCGCACACGGTCATCATCAGCGTCGTCTTGCCGGCGCCGTTGCTGCCGATCAGGGTGACGATCTCCCCCTTGTTGACTTCGATCGATACGCCCGACAGCGCCTCGACGGCGCCGTAGTGGGTATGGACCTGTTCCAGCTTCAGCATCAGTCCTCTCCCAGGTAGGCCTTGATCACGCGCGGGTCGTTGCGCACTTCCTCAGGCGCGGCCGTAACGATCGGCTTGCCGTGCTCCATCACCAGGATGCGGTCGGACACGCCCATCACCAGGCTCATGTCGTGCTCGATCAGCAGCACGGCAATGCCGAACTCGCGCCGCAGCTGGTCGATCAGCTGCTGCAGCTCGATCTTCTCCTGCGGGTTCAGGCCGGCCGCCGGCTCGTCCAGCATCAACAGGCGCGGCTTGGTGATCATGCAGCGCGCGATCTCCAGCCGGCGCTGGTGGCCGTACGACAGCGTGCCCGCCTCGCGGTTGGCCACCGAGGTCAGCCCCATGCGTTCAAGCCAGACTGCGGCGCGCTCCAGCGCCTCGCGCTCGGCGCGGCGGTAGGCCGGCGTGGCGAACAGGCCGCGCAGGATGCCCGCCTGCACTTGGCGGTGCTGCGCCACCAGCAGGTTTTCCACCACCGTCAGCGACTTGAACAGGCGGATGTTCTGGAAGGTCCGCACCAGGCCCTTGCGCGCTACCTGGTGGCTGGGCAGGCCGGCGATGGCGTGGCCGTCCAGCGTGACCTCGCCCGCGGTGGGCTTGTAGAAGCCGCCCACGCAGTTGAACACCGTGGTCTTGCCAGCGCCATTAGGGCCGATGATGGCGAAGACCTCGTCGCTGCGCACATTGAAATCAATACCGTCCACGGCCAGCAAGCCGCCGAAGCGCATCTGCAGGCCGGAGACTTTCAGCAAATCCGCGCTCATTTCGGCAACTCCACGTGGGGACGGCTCGCGGGCAGCAGGCCCTGCGGACGCCACATCATCATCAGCACCATCACCAGGCCGAAGATCAGCATGCGATATTCAGCAAAACCGCGCGCCACCTCGGGCAGCACCGTCAGCAGGATCGCCGCCAGGATCACGCCCAGCTGCGAACCCATGCCGCCCAGCACCACCACGGCGAGGATCAGCGCCGACTCGATGAAGGTGAACGATTCCGGATTGACCAGGCCCTGGCGCGCCGCGAAGAAAGCGCCGCCGATGCCGGCGAACGAAGCTCCCAGCGTGAACGCCGACAGCTTGATGCGGGTCGGGTTCAGGCCCAGCGAGCGGCACGCGATCTCGTCGTCGCGCAGCGCTTCCCAGGCGCGGCCCATCGGCATGCGGATCAGGCGGCTGGTGACGAACAGCGTGAAGCCCACCAGCAGCAGCGCCAGCAGGTACAGGAAGATCACCATGTGCTGGCCGCTGTAGTCCCAGCCCAGCAGGTCATGAAAGGTCTTGGCGCCCTCCACGCTCGCGCTGCGCGCCATCTCGATGCCGAACACGGTCGGCTTCGGGATGCCGGACACGCCATCCGGGCCGCCGGTCAGGCTGGTCAGGTTGTTGGCCAGCAGGCGGATGATCTCGCCGAAGCCAAGTGTCACGATGGCCAGGTAGTCGCCGCGCAAACGCAGCACCGGGAAACCCAGCAGGAAGCCGAAGGTGGCCGACATCGCGGCGGCGATCGGCAGGCATTCCCAGAAGCCCAGCCCGAAATACTGGTTGAGCAGCGCGTAGGTGTAGCCGCCGATGGCGTAGAAGCCGACATAGCCCAGGTCGAGCAGGCCGGCATAGCCCACCACGATATTCAGGCCCAGGCCCAGGATCACGTAGATCAGCGCCAGCGTGGCCACGTCGACCGCGCCGCGCGAGCCGAAGAACGGCCACACCAGCCCGACCGCCAGCAGCACCCATACCGCCACGCGCTGCTGCCGGGCGCCCAGCTCCGGCACCGCCGGCAGGCGCACCGCGCTGCCGGCGCGCGACAGCAGCGGCTTGAACAGCTGGAACAGGAAGACCGCCGCCACGGCGATCCACACCGGCCGCCAGTGCGGCTCCAGCACGACCTTGTAGCCTTCCAGCTTGAGTTGCAGGCCCAGGATGGGAATGGTCAGGATGGCCGTCATCAAGGCGGCCGTGATCGCATTCTTGAGCGATTGTCCCGGTGCGGTGCCGCGTGCGGCGGCCTTGCCCGCGGGCATCGCGGAAACGTTGTTGGTCATGTCTCGTCCTCCCTCAGACCTTTTCGACGTCAGGCTTGCCGAGCAGCCCGGTCGGACGGAACAGCAGCACCAGCACCAGCAAGCTGAACGCAACCACGTCCTTGTACTCGGCCGGCATATAGCCCGAGGCGAAGGTCTCCGCCAGGCCCAGCAGCACGCCGCCGAGCATCGCGCCCGGGATGCTGCCGATGCCGCCCAGCACCGCCGCGGTAAAGGCCTTGATGCCGGCGATAAAGCCGATAAAGGGATTGAGCTTGCCGATGGTCAGCCCGATCAGCACGCCGCCCACCGCCGCCAGCATCGCACCCAGCACGAAGGTGAACGAGATCACCTTGTTGGTGTCGATGCCGAGCAGGTTGGCCATGCGCATGTCTTCGGCGCAGGCTCGGCAGGCACGGCCCATGCGCGAACGGCCGATAAACAGCGTCAGCGCGATCATCAGCACCAGCGTCACGCCGACGATCAGCAGGCGCGAGTACGGCACCGTCACGGTGAAGTCACTGCCCATCTGGAACTCGATGGCGCCCGAGATCAGCACCGGCACCGACACGTCGCGTGCGCCCTGCCCGATCTGGACATAGTTCTGCAGGAAGATCGACATGCCGATGGCCGAGATCAGCGGCACCAGCCGCGGTCCGCCGCGCAAGGGCCGGTATGCCACCCGCTCGACCGCATAGCCGTACACCCCAGTGACCAGCACCGAGACCAGCAAGGCGGCGCCCAGCACCAGCGGCAGGGGGTAGCCTGCCTGGGCGCCGATCGCGGTGAGCGTGACCAGGCCGACATAGGCACCGATCATGTAAATCTCGCCGTGCGCGAAATTGATCATGCCGATGATGCCGTAGACCATTGTGTAGCCGATGGCGATCAGCGCATAGATCGCACCCAGCGTCAGGCCGTTGACCAGCTGCTGGGTGAACTGTGGAAGGAATTCATTCATTGGGGAAGCCTCAGGAACTTGAAGCCCGATACCAGAACGCCCCGCCCGGGGTCCGGGCGGGGCGTGTGCGTGGAAAAGCTCCGGCTTAGTTGGCGGCCGTCTTGCTGGCGTCCTTGTGCCAGGTGTAGACCACGAACCTGAAGGACTTCAGGTCGCCCTTGTCGTCGTACTCGACCTTGCCGATCGGGGTGGTGAAGGCGTTCTTGTGCATGTACGCCGCGACCTTGGTCGGGTCGGTGCTCCTGGCGCCGGCAATGGCGTCGCCGATGATCTTGACGGCGGCATAGGCCGGCATCTGGAACGGACCGTTGGCGTCACGCTTCTTGTCGGCAAAGGCCTTCACCAGCGCGGCGTTGGCCGGGTCGGCCGAGAAGTCTGCCGGCAGCGTCACCAGCATGCCTTCCGAGGACGGGCCGGCGATCGCCGTCACGTCCTTGTTGCCCACGCCCTCGGGGCCCATGAACGCGGCCTTCACGCCCTGCTCGCGCGCCTGGCGCAGCAGCAGGCCCATTTCCGGGTGGTAGCCGCCGAAGTAGACGAAGTCCACGCCCTGCGACTTGAGCTTGGTGATGACGGCGGAGTAGTCCGAATCGCCGGCGTTGATGCCTTCGAACACGGCGACCGGGATCTTGGCGGCTTCCAGGTCCTTCTTCACCGAGCTGGCGATGCCCTGGCCGTACGACTGCTTGTCGTGCAGCACCGCGACCTTCTTCGGCTTGACCTTGCCGATGATGTACTGGGCGGCGGCCGGGCCCTGCTGGTCGTCGCGGCCGATGGTGCGGAAGATGTACTTGCGCTTCTTGGTCTCGGTCAGCTGCGGTGCGGTCGCCGACGGCGTGACCATGACGATCCCTTCGTTCTCGTAGATGTCCGAAGCCGGGATGGTCGAGCCCGAGCACACATGGCCGATCACGTACTTGATGTTCTGGCTGACGATCTTGTTGGCAACTGCCACGGCCTGCTTCGGCTCGCAGGCGTCGTCCATCATCACCACTTCGAACTTGTTGCCGCCGGCGCCGCCGTTGGCATTGAGTTGTTCGATCGCGGTCAGCGCACCGGCCTTGACCATGTCGCCATACTGCGCCACCGAGCCGCTCATCGGGCCGGCAATGGCGATCTTCACGGTTTCGGCGTTGGCAGCGGCGCCAAGGGTGGCCAGCACGGCGGCCAGCGAGATGGACGTAAGACGGGACAGCGTCATCAGGAGCTCCTCGATTTATGTTTGGGTCAACCGGGCAGAAACGGTGTGACCTGCGCAATCGAACAACACCCGCGGACTACGAATAAAGACGCCCGAGACGCGGAAGACGGGCCTGCAAGGGAGAGACAGCTTATGCGGGGCCCGGCATGTGTCAGTCCCGCTGAGGTACGGGGACCAAGGTTCGGAAAGACAACGTTTGATGCGTTCTCTATTGCGCAAGCGATTCGCCTGCCCCGCTTGCCGCACCGCACGCCGGAAGGGTGGCCCGGCTGCCGTCGGCAAAGCAGCCCGCATTATAGGGTCAAATTTCCTGCCGCAGGCGAAAATCGCACAACAAATGCGGAACTGAATTGACAGACTGAGACACAATTCTCCGCAAATTGCCGTTCTCACCACTTATCCGGCAATTTCCTGCTCCCTGCCCTGCTGCGACGCACAAGGCACTCCGGCCCAGAAACACAAACGCCCCGGCGGACCGGGGCGTTTGTGATTGCTGCATCGCGCAGCCGGATGACAAGCCAGCGATCAGCGCTTGGCAACGTCCGGCACGTCGCGGGTAGCTGCGCCAACGAACAGCTGACGCGGACGACCGATCTTGTATTCCGGATCGGTAATCATCTCTTCCCACTGCGAGATCCAGCCCGGGGTGCGGGCCAGCGCGAAGATGCAGGTGAACAGCGAGGTCGGGATGCCCAGCGCGCGCTGGACGATGCCCGAGTAGAAGTCCACGTTCGGGTACAGCTTGCGGCTGACGAAGTACTCGTCTTCCAGCGCGATCTTTTCCAGCTCCATGGCCAGCTTGAACAGCGGGTCGTTGTGCAGGCCCAGCTCTTCCAGCACTTCGTGGCAGGTTTCGCGCATCAGCTTGGCGCGCGGATCGTAGTTCTTGTACACGCGGTGGCCAAAGCCCATCAGGCGCACGCCCGAGTTCTTGTCCTTGACCTGCTTGATGAACTCGTTGATGTTGTCGACGCTGCCGATTTCTTCCAGCATCTTCAGCGCGGCTTCGTTGGCGCCGCCGTGGGCCGGGCCCCACAGGCAGGCCACGCCGGCGGCGATGGCTGCGAACGGGTTGGTGCCCGACGAACCGGCCAGGCGCACGGTCGAGGTCGACGCGTTCTGCTCGTGGTCTGCGTGCAGGATGAAGATGCGGTCCAGCGCGCGCTCCAGCACCGGGTTCACGGTGTACGGGGCGCACGGCGTGCCGAACATCATGCGCATGAAGTTGCCCGAGTAGGACAGGTCGTTCTGCGGGTAGATGTACGGCTGGCCGATGTTGTACTTGTACGCCATGGCGACCAGGGTCGGCATCTTGGCGATCAGGCGGATGGCCGAGATCTCGCGCTGGTGCGGATCGTCGATGTCCATCGCGTCGTGGTAGAACGCGCTCATGGCACCGACCATGCCGGTCAGCACGGCCATCGGGTGCGCGTCGCGGCGGAAGCCGCGCATGAAGAACTGCATCTGCTCGTGAACCATGGTGTGGTTCATCACGTGGCCGACGAATTCTTCCTTCTGCTTGGCGTTGGGCAGTTCGCCCTTGAGCAGCAGGTAGCAGGTTTCGAGGTGGTCGCACTTCTGCGCCAGTTGCTCGATCGGGTAGCCGCGGTACAGCAGTTCGCCCTTGTCACCGTCGATATAGGTGATCTTGGAATTGCACGAAGCCGTCGACATGAAACCGGGGTCGTAGGTGAACTTACCGGTCTGTCCGTACAGCTTGCGAATGTCGATTACGTCCGGGCCAACGGTACCCGTGTAGATCGGCAGCTCAACGCTGGGGGAACCATCGGAGAACGATAGCGTGGCTTTCACATCGGACGGCGTCATGTCGGATCCTTCAAATGCTGTGAATAATAATGTTGACCAAAACTCAGACCGTACGCAGCAGGGTGATCACTCGCTGCATCG
The DNA here is from genome assembly GCF_058787975.1 of Cupriavidus sp. FW305-26. Classification (NCBI taxonomy): domain Bacteria; kingdom Pseudomonadati; phylum Pseudomonadota; class Betaproteobacteria; order Burkholderiales; family Burkholderiaceae; genus Cupriavidus; species Cupriavidus sp. FW305-26. The sequence continues at coordinate 53,975 of NZ_JBYTAH010000010.1, read as the reverse complement.
GGGGCGTGTCGAGCTCACCGTCCAGTTCCTTGCGCGCAAGGAGCAGGTCCATCAACTCGTTGTCGCTGAGTTCGAACAGCTCGCTCAACGAAGCCACGTCCTCGTCGGACAGGCTCTCCTCGTAACGGTTGAAAAAACGTTCGACGATGATGTCGTTCTCCAGCAGACCGCGGCGGGCGCGCCAGCGCAGACGTGCGCGCTTGTGCGGGTCGGCCTGATGGGAGAAGGTGGTGGCAGGACTCTCAGTCATGGCTTCCTACTTTCGGCGCGCCAGCCAGATATAGCCGCTCTGGCTGACGCGCCGCTTACTACTGCAGACAGCCGCAGGCTCAGACCGCGCGGCGGACCATCAGCTCCTTGATCTTGCCGATGGCCTTGGTCGGGTTCAGACCCTTCGGGCACACATCGACGCAGTTCATGATGCTGTGGCAGCGGAACAGGCGGTACGGGTCGTTCAGGTTGTCCAGGCGCTCGTTGGTGGCCTGGTCGCGGCTGTCCGCGATGAAGCGGTAAGCCTGCAGCAGGCCGGCGGGGCCGACGAACTTGTCCGGGTTCCACCAGAACGACGGGCACGACGTCGAGCAGCTGGCGCAGAGAATGCACTCGTACAGGCCATCCAGCTCGTCACGCTCTTCCGGCGACTGCAGGCGCTCTTTCTCGGGCGGCGGCTCGTCGTTGATCAGGAACGGCTTGATCGAGTTGTACTGCTTGAAGAAGTTCGTCATGTCGACGATCAGGTCGCGCACCACCGGCAGGCCGGGCAGCGGACGCAGCACGATGCGGTCCGGCAGCTCGCGCATATTGGTCAGGCAGGCCAGGCCGTTCTTGCCGTTGATGTTCATCGCGTCCGAGCCGCACACGCCTTCGCGGCACGAACGGCGGAACGAGATGGTCTCGTCCAGCTTCTTCAGCTTGACCAGCGCGTCCAGCAGCATGCGCTCGTGACCGTCCAGCTCGACCTCGTAGGTCTGCATGCGCGGTGCCGCATCCTTGTCCGGATCGTAGCGGTAGACTTCGAAAATACGCTTCATTTCTGTGGGTCCTGTTGTCTCTACGATGCGGTGCTCAGAAGGTACGGGCCTTCGGCGGCACGCTTTCCACCGTCAGCGGTTCCATCTTCACCGGCTTGTAGTCGAGGCGGTTGCCTTCGCTGTAGAACAGCGTGTGCTTGAGCCAGTTCTGGTCGTCGCGATTCGGGAAGTCGCTGTGCGCGTGGGCACCGCGCGATTCCTTGCGGGCGGCCGCCGAGATCATGGTGGCCTTGGCCACTTCCACCAGGTTGGCCACTTCCAGGGCTTCCACCAGCGCGGTGTTGAAGACCTTGGACTTGTCCTTCAGGTGGATGTCGTCGGCACGCTGCGACACTTCCAGGATGCGCTCGACGCCTTCGTCCATCAGCTTCTGGGTACGGAACACGCCGGCATGCGACTGCATGTTCTTGCGGATGTCGTTGGCAATGTCCTGCGTGTACTCGCCCGAGGACGACGACTGCAGCTTGGCCAGGCGCGACAGCGCCAGGTCGGCGGCGTCGGCCGGCAGCGGCTTGTGCTCTTTCTGCTTCAGGTTCTGGGCGATGATGTGGTTGCCGGCGGCGCGGCCGAACACCACCAGGTCCAGCAGCGAGTTGGTGCCCAGGCGGTTGGCGCCGTGCACCGACACGCACGAGCATTCGCCGATCGCGTAGAAACCGTTCAGGACTTCGTTCGGGTTGCCGTTCTTAGGCACCACGACCTGGCCGTGATAGTTGGTCGGGATACCGCCCATCTGGTAGTGGATGGTCGGGACCACCGGGATCGGTTCCTTGATCGCGTCGACGTTGGCGAACTTCATGCCGATTTCGCGGATCGACGGCAGGCGCTTCATGATGGTCTCGGCACCGACGTGGGTCAGGTCGAGCAGCACGTAGTCGCCGTTCGGGCCGCAGCCGCGGCCTTCCTTGATTTCCTGGTCCATCGAGCGCGAGACGAAGTCACGCGGCGCCAGGTCCTTCAGCGTCGGGGCATAGCGCTCCATGAAGCGCTCGCCGTCCTTGTTGCGCAGGATACCGCCTTCGCCGCGCACGCCTTCGGTGATCAGCACGCCCGCGCCGGCCACGCCGGTCGGGTGAAACTGCCAGAACTCCATGTCTTCCAGCGGCACGCCTGCGCGCGCTGCCATGCCCAGGCCGTCACCGGTGTTGATGAAGGCGTTGGTGGAAGCTGCATAGATACGGCCGGCACCGCCGGTCGCGAACAGCGTGGTCTTGGCTTCGAGGATGTAGACCTCGCCGGTTTCCATTTCCAGCGCGGTCACGCCCAGCACGTCGCCGTCCTGGTCGCGGATCAGGTCCAGCGCCATCCACTCGACGAAGAAGTGGGTCTTGGCGCGCACGTTGCGCTGGTACAGCGTGTGCAGCAGCGCGTGGCCGGTACGGTCAGCCGCGGCGCAGGCGCGCTGCACCGGCTTTTCACCGTAGTTGGCGGTGTGGCCGCCGAACGGACGCTGGTAGATGGTGCCGTCGGGGTTGCGGTCGAACGGCATGCCGAAGTGTTCGAGCTCGTACACGACCTTCGGGGCTTCACGGCACATGAACTCGATGGCGTCCTGGTCACCCAGCCAGTCCGAGCCCTTGATGGTGTCGTAGAAGTGGTAGTGCCAGTTGTCTTCGCTCATGTTCCCCAGCGAAGCGCCGATGCCGCCCTGTGCCGCCACCGTGTGCGAGCGCGTCGGGAACACCTTGGACAGCACGGCCACGTTCAGGCCGGCTTCCGCGAGCTGGAGGGATGCGCGCATCCCGGCGCCGCCAGCACCGACGATGACCACGTCGAAACGGCGACGCGGCAATCCAGTCTTGACTGCGACCATTTATTACACCCTCCAGAGAATCTGAGCAGCGTAGCCCGCGCAACCGACGAGCCACAGAATCGTAAGAACTTGCAGCACGAGGCGAACCGCCATCGGACGCACATAGTCCATCCAGATGTCGCGCACGCCGATCCAGGCGTGATACAGCAGCGACAGGATGGTCAGGAACGTGATGATCTTCATCCACTGGTTGGAGAAGAGCCCTGCCCACGCTTCATACGAAGCGCCGTTCGACAGCAGGAAGGCAATGGCCAGGACCACGGTGAAGACCACCATGATCACGGCCGTGACGCGCTGCGCCAGCCAGTCTTTCAGGCCGTAGTGCGCACCGACGACAAGACGCTTGGGACCGATATTATTGTTTGCCACCTTGATTCTCCTCAGAACAGGCCGAACAGCTTCAGGCCGAAAATCAGGGTAAGCAGCAGGCTCACAACCAGCACGCCGATGGCAGACTTGGCCGAAGCCGGCTTGGAAACGCCGACGTGCACATCCAGCAGCAGGAAACGGATACCCGCGCAGAAGTGATGCAGATAACCCCAGATCAGGACCAGCAGAACCAGCTTGACGAAGCCACCGGACAGAAGCGCCGAGAACTTTGCGAAGCTCAGTTCCGAAGTTATGCTCTGCTCAAACAGATACAGGACGAAGGGAAGGAGGAGGAACATCAGTGCACCGCTCACGCGATGCAGGATGGATACCTTGCCGGCCCAGGGCAACCGGTAGCGCGCAATCTGCGCGATACCGATATTCCGGTACTCCGGCCTGGCTTGTTTGACGGCTTCAGCCATGCGAGACCCCATTTGCGGTAAACAAAAAACGAAACTGCCACTGCCCTGCATGCAACGGGATGCATTAGGGCAAATCCATGAGATTTTAGCGCCTTTGTTGCGCGCTGCACCAATAATTTTCAGCTATCAGGCACCAACAGGTGCCGCCCGACAATCGCACACCAATCACATCCGGCGGGCAATCCAGCGCAACATTAGCCGCGCCGCGCAACAGCCCGCACCGTCATGACGAAAGCCACAATAATCAACGCCAGCGGGCGCATCATGCCATGCGCCGGCGTCAGCTCAGGTCGTTCTGGTAATAGTGCCGCGTAGTCACGTACAGCCCGCGGCGCACTTCGACGGGGCGGTCGCCATAGGTGTACGACACCCGCTCGACTGACAGCAGCGGCGAGCCTACCGGGACAGACAGCAACTCGGCCGCGGTTTCATCGGCAGGCACGGCGCGGATCTTCTCCGAGGCGCGGATCATGCGCGTACCGAACTCGGCCTCGAACAATGCATACATGGGGCCCTTCCACTCGGTCAGCTTTTCAGCGGTGAGGCCCTTGAAGTTGGCGCCGAGCAGCCAGATTTCATCCAGCACGGTCGACTCGCCCGAGAAATTCAGCACGCGGCGGATCTGCACCACGCTGTCGCCGGTGCGGATGTCGAGCAGCCGGGCAATTTCGGCGGGGGCGCGCAGGCGCTTGCATTCCAGCACGCGGCTGGCGCCATAATGGGGTTCGCCTTCGTCCGGGACGAGGCGCAGGAAGCGGAACTTGACCACGTCTTCATGGTGCGTGGTCACGAAAGTGCCCTTGCCCTGCCGGCGCGCCACCAGGTTCTCGGCGGCGAGTTCATCGATGGCCTTGCGCACCGTGCCCTGGCTGACCTTGTAGCGCGAGGCCAGCTCCATTTCGCTGGGGATCATCTCGCCGGGCTTCCATTCGCCGGATTGCAGGCTGCGCGTGATCAGCGCCTTGATCTGCTGGTAGAGCGGACTGAAGGTGGGCGACGGCACGGACTGCAGACCAGAGGCGGGACCAGATTGCGGGGCCGCCTGCGGCACAGGCGCGGGCGGCGAAGAAGGCGGCTGCGCCCCGGCGCCAGGCGTGGCGGCGCCAGATTCCGGCGCGCCGGGTGCGGCTGCGCCAGTCAGGGACGTAGGCAGGGAGGACATAGCGGGATTTCACCACAAAAGGGCAAGATACGTCCAGCCTTACGTTAATTGTCTTATGTCTTATATAAGACATATGAATTGACATCACGGGAGGCCCGTCCTACACTCGCGCTGGTCCACGCCCGCGATGGCCCCAGGCACGCCAGCAGCAGTCAGGATACCGGAATGTATCGGCCCGGCAGAATCCCGGCAGCGCTCCGGTCTGGAAATGGCGCCACGCTTCGCAGTAGACTAACGCTTTGTTGCATCACCATGACCCGTTGTGGCTCTCCCTCACCGGTTCCGCCCCGTGGCCCCGCCACCTGGCTCCGGCGGACGGCCGCTCCCCGCTGTGGCGACAACCAGCACCCGGTGACCCGCCGCACCCCTTGTTATGGCAACGGCATGCCACCGACCGGCTTCCCCCCTTCTATCGTTTGGAGATTTACTCATGGCTAAAGCCCCAATGCGCGTCGCAGTGACCGGCGCCGCTGGCCAGATCGGCTACTCCCTGCTGTTCCGCATCGCCAATGGCGACATGCTGGGCAAAGACCAGCCGGTCATCCTCCAACTGCTCGACCTCCCGCAAGCCCAGCAAGCCGTCAAGGGCGTGGTGATGGAACTGGAAGACTGCGCGTTCCCGCTGCTGGCCGGCGTGGTCATCACCGACGACCCCAAGGTTGCCTTTAAGGACGCCGACGTGGCCCTGCTGGTTGGCGCCCGTCCGCGCAGCAAGGGCATGGAGCGCAAGGACCTGCTCGAAGCCAATGCCCAGATCTTCACGGTGCAGGGCAAGGCGCTGGACGAAGTCGCCAGCCGCAACGTCAAGGTGCTGGTGGTCGGCAACCCGGCCAACACCAACGCCTACATCGCCATGAAGTCGGCACCGAACCTGCCGCGCGAGAACTTCACCGCGATGCTGCGCCTGGACCACAACCGTGCCCTGTCGCAAATCGCCGCCAAGACCGGCAAGCCGGTGTCGTCGATCGAGAAGCTGTTCGTGTGGGGCAACCACAGCCCGACCATGTACGCCGACTACCGCTATGCCACCGTCGACGGCAAGAGCGTCAAGGACCTGATCAACGACCCGGTGTGGAACAACGACGTGTTCCTGCCGACCGTCGGCAAGCGCGGCGCCGCCATCATCGAAGCGCGTGGCCTGTCGTCGGCTGCTTCGGCCGCCAACGCCGCCATCGACCACGTGCGCGACTGGGTGCTGGGCACCAACGGCAAGGTCGTCACCATGGGCATCCCGTCGAACGGTGAATACGGCATCCCGGCCGACACCATGTTCGGCTACCCGGTGACCACCGCCAACGGCAAGTACGAGATCGTCAAGGGTCTGGAGATCGACGCCTACAGCCAGGAAAAGATCAATATCACCCTGAACGAACTGGAAGAAGAAAAGGCCGGCGTGCAGCACCTGCTGGGCTGATCCTCCGATCGCTCGAGGAAAGACCGGGGTTCCGCAACGATTCACGAATCAGTGCGGACCCCGGTTTTTTAATATCCAGGGGCTACGATGTCCCCTTGCTCTCCCCCCTCAACCCAAACCGGTCCGAATCAACGTGCATCCTTCCGAGGTCTTGTTCCAGGGCGAAGCCATCCCGGTCCAGTTGCCGGTGTGTGACCACTACGCGGGCAGCGAAAAGCTGATGCGCAAATCGCTTGCCCTGCAACAAGAGCTTGGCCCGGTCTTCGACATCACCTTCGACTGCGAGGACGGCGCCGCCGTCGGCCGTGAGAGCGAGCATGCCGAGCTGTGCGCGCAACTGGTCAACAGCCCGCTCAATGCCCACAATCGCGTCGGCGTGCGCATCCATGACCCGGCCCACCCGAACTGGCGCGAGGACGTCGACGTGCTGGTGCGCGCCGCCGGCGCGCGCCTGGCCTATGTGGTAGTGCCCAAGGTCAGCGACGTGGTCGAGGTTGCGCGCGTGACCGATCATGTCAACCAGGTGGCGCGCAATGCCGGCATCGCCCGGCATATCCCGATCCATGTGCTGGTCGAGACCCACGCCGCGCTGGAACAGGCCTTCGATATTGCCGCGCTGGTGCAGGTGGAATGCCTGAGCTTCGGCCTGATGGACTTTGTCTCGGCCCATCATGGCGCCATCCCGGGCGAAGCCATGCGCTCCCCACAGCAATTCGAACACCCGCTGATCCGCCGCGCCATGCTGGAGATCTCCGCCGCCTGCCACCGCCACGGCAAGGTGCCGTCGCACAACGTCAGCACCGACGTGCAGGCGCCGCAGCGCGCCGGCGACGATGCGCTGCGCGCGCGCAGCGAGTTCGGCTACCTGCGCAAATGGAGCATCCATCCGGGCCAGATCGCGCCGATCGTGGCGGCGTTCCGCCCCGGTGCCGAAGAAATCGGCGCGGCCAGCCAGATCCTGCTGGCCGCGCACGAGAACAGCTGGGCCCCGATCCGCCACGAGGGCCAGCTGCACGACCGCGCCAGCTACCGCTACTACTGGTCGCTGCTGCAGCGCGCGCAGGCCACCGGCACGCCGCTGCCGGCCAATGTGGAGGCATTGTTTTTCGCCTGAAGCCGATACCCGTACCAAAAACAAACAGGGCAGCGCCCAAGGAGACACGGATGTCCGCCTCGAAGTTCGCCGCACCCGACGCTGCACCCGACGCCACGGCCAGCGAGCCGGCCGCGCCCCGGGTCAAGAAATCCGTCGCCCTGTCGGGCGTGACCGCCGGCAATACCGCGCTGTGCACCGTCGGCCGCACCGGCAACGACCTGCACTACCGCGGCTACGATATCCTCGACATCGCCGAGACCTGCGAGTTCGAGGAAATCGCCCACCTGCTGGTACACGGCAAGCTGCCGACCAGATCCGAACTGGCCGCCTACAAGGCCAAGCTCAAGAGCCTGCGCGGCCTGCCCGCCAATGTGAAGGCCGCGTTGGAATGGGTGCCCGCCAGCGCCCACCCGATGGACGTGATGCGCACCGGCGTGTCGGTGCTGGGCACCGTGCTGCCGGAGAAGGAAGACCACAACACCCCGGGCGCGCGCGACATTGCCGACCGGCTGATGGCCAGCCTCGGCTCGATGCTGCTGTACTGGTACCACTACAGCCACAACGGCCGCCGTATCGAAGTCGAAACCGACGATGACTCCATCGGCGGCCACTTCCTGCACCTGCTGCACGGCGAGAAGCCGTCGGCGCTGTGGGAGCGCGCCATGCACACCTCGCTCAACCTGTACGCCGAGCACGAGTTCAACGCCTCGACCTTCACCGCCCGCGTGATCGCCGGCACGGGCTCGGACATGTATTCGTCGATCAGCGGCGCCATCGGCGCACTGCGCGGCCCCAAGCACGGCGGCGCCAATGAAGTCGCGTTCGAGATCCAGAAGCGCTACGACAACCCCGACGAGGCCCAGGCCGACATCACGCGCCGCGTCGAGAACAAGGAAGTCGTGATCGGCTTCGGCCACCCGGTGTACACCACCGGCGACCCGCGCAACCAGGTGATCAAGGAAGTGGCGAAGAAGCTGTCAAAGGATGCCGGCTCGATGAAGATGTTTGACATCGCCGAGCGCCTGGAAACGGTGATGTGGGACATCAAGAAGATGTTCCCGAACCTGGACTGGTTCAGCGCGGTGAGCTACCACATGATGGGCGTGCCGACGGCGATGTTCACGCCGCTGTTCGTGATCGCGCGTACTTCGGGCTGGGCCGCGCACATTATCGAGCAGCGCATCGACAACAAGATCATCCGCCCGAGCGCCAACTACACCGGTCCGGAGAACCTGAAGTTCGTGCCGATCGGCAAGCGCAAGTGAAGCGGGGCCAACTAGCCCCCGTCGATAATGTAACCAAAGACCAGAGCACTACGCCGCTCTGGGCAAATCGTAGAGAATAGCGGCGGAAATTGTCCCGGCGCCGCCCGGTTTGACGGCGGCGAATGAAACATAAATCGATTTCAGTATCCGAAAGGCACTCACAATATGAAACATCTTGTCCTTGCCGCCTGCATCGGCGCATTCAGCCTGACCACCGCCACCGCCGTGATGGCGCAGGAACCCGCCAAGAAGACCACCAGCAAGAAGGCTTCGACCAAGAAGAAGGCGGCCGCCGGAACCGCCGCAGCGGCCGGCGCTGCTGCCGCGGTCACCCCGAACGGCGAAAAATGGCAGTGTGAACTGGGCAACAACCTGTATATCGCCGGCGACATGCTGCGCGACGAAGTCCTGACCGTGCACTGGCAAGGCAAGGACTACAAGCTGCCGCGCCAGGCCACGGTGACCGGCGCCGACCGCTACTATGACGCCCGCACCGGCCTGGACCTGGTGGTGATCCCGAGCAAGGCCATGCTGTTCAACAAGAACCTGGGCCAGCGCCTGGCCGACGACTGCCAGAGCGCCGCCATGCAGGCTGGCGCCGCGGCCCCGACCCAGGCCGGCGGCCTGCGCGCCCCGGCCACCACCCCGCTGCTGGTCACGCCTCCGGGCGGCCCGACGCAGGTGCCGGAAGGCGCCCAGCAATCCGCAGCACCCAAGCAGTAAGTCCGTACCGGGGCGCTGGCGGCCGCTGAATTCGGCCCGCCAGCGCCCTTTTTTGCCTTGCCGGGCGGCCAATCCCGGGTGGGCATGCTGTCGGGCCGGCGCCGTCGCGGCCGGCGGGTTGCCGAGCCGGGTGGCGCCAAAGCCGCGCGGCGGTTAGAGTATGCAGTTGCAGTGCGCTGCCGGCCTCGGACCGCGGTCAAATGCCGCGGCAGCGCACCGGGGTCTCGATTCAGGTCCGAGCCAAATGCCATCGCATCATCCTTCGATCGGAGTACGGCAATGCCCCACAACCTCAAGAACACGCTAAAAGAATTCAAGATCGGCTCTTCCGGCAAGGGCCAGTATTACTCCCTGCCCCAGTTGGGCGAGGAGCTGGACGTGGTAATCGGGCGACTGCCGGTGTCGATCCGCGTGGTGCTGGAATCGGTGCTGCGCAACTGCGACGGCAAGAAGGTCACCGAAGAGCACGTCAGGCAACTGGCCAACTGGAAGCCGAACGCCGAGCGCGTCGACGAAATTCCCTTCGTGGTGGCCCGTGTGGTCTTGCAGGACTTTACCGGCGTGCCGCTGCTGGCCGACCTCGCCGCGATGCGCAACGTCGCCGAGAAGATGGGCAAGAACCCCAAGAAGATCGAGCCGCTGGTGCCGGTGGACCTGGTGGTCGACCACTCGGTGCAGGTCGACCATTTCCGCGAAAAGAAGGCGCTGGACCTGAACATGCAGCTGGAATTCCAGCGCAACAACGAGCGCTACCAGTTCATGAAGTGGGGCATGCAGGCCTTCGATACCTTCGGCGTGGTGCAGCCGGGCTTCGGTATCGTCCACCAGGTCAACCTGGAATACCTGGCCCGTGGCGTGCACAAGAGAGACGGCGTCTACTACCCGGACACCCTGGTCGGCACTGACTCACACACCACCATGATCAACGGCATCGGCGTGGTGGGCTGGGGCGTCGGCGGCATCGAGGCCGAAGCCGGCATGCTGGGCCAGCCGGTCTATTTCCTGACGCCGGACGTGGTTGGCGTGGAGCTGAAGGGCCGCCTGCGCGAAGGCGTCACCGCCACCGACCTGGTGCTGACCATCACCGAGATGCTGCGCAAGGAGAAGGTCGTCGGCAAGTTCGTCGAGTTCTTCGGCGAAGGCACCGCCAGCCTGGCCCTGCCCGACCGCGCCACCATCGGCAACATGGCGCCGGAATACGGCGCCACCATGGGCTTCTTCCCGGTGGACGAGAAGACCATCGACTACTTCAAGGGCACCGGCCGCACCGAAGAGGAAATCGCCGCGTTCGAGGGCTATTTCCGCGCACAGAAGATGTTCGGCATTCCCAGGGCCGGCGAGATCGACTACAGCAAAGTGGTGACGCTGGACCTGGGCACGGTGGCGCCGTCGCTGGCGGGCCCGAAGCGTCCGCAGGACCGCATCGAGATCGGCAACGTCAAGAGCACCTTCGCCTCGCTGTTCAGCAAGCCGGTGGCCGAGAACGGCTTCAACAAGGAGGCGGCCGACCTGGACCGCGCCTACACCACCACCGACGGCCTCGAGGTGAAGAACGGCGACGTGCTGATCGCCGCGATCACGTCCTGCACCAACACCTCCAACCCGAGCGTGCTGCTGGGCGCCGGCCTGCTGGCCAAGAAGGCGGTGGAAGCCGGCCTGACGGTGGCGCCGCACATCAAGACCTCGCTGGCCCCGGGCAGCCGCGTGGTGACTGAATACCTGACGGCCGCCGGCCTGCTGCCCTACCTGGAAAAGCTGGGCTTCGGCGTGACCGCCTATGGCTGCACCACCTGCATCGGCAACGCCGGCGACCTGACGCCCGAGCTGAACGAGGCCATCACCAGGAACGACCTCGTGGCCGCTGCCGTGCTGTCGGGCAACCGCAATTTCGAGGCCCGCATCCACCCGAACATCCGTGCCAACTTCCTGGCCTCGCCGCCGCTGGTGGTGGCCTACGCCATCGCCGGCAATGTCACGCGCGACCTGATGACCGAGCCCGTGGGCAAGGGCAAGAAGGGCCGCGACATCTACCTGGGCGATATCTGGCCGACCTCGGAAGAAATCCACGCACTGATGAAGTACGCGATGGATGCCAAGACCTTCAAGGGCAACTACGAACAGGTCAAGAAGCCGAGCAAGCTGTGGGCCGGCATCAAGGGCACCAAGGGCCAGGTCTACGACTGGCCCAAGTCGACGTACATCGCCGAGCCGCCCTTCTTCCAGGACTTCAGGATGCAGCCCGCCGCCACCAGCGCCAGCGTGCGCGGCGCGCGTGCGCTGGGCATCTTCGGCGATTCGGTGACGACCGACCACATCTCACCGGCCGGATCGATCAAGGACACCTCGCCCGCGGGCAAGTACCTGCTGTCGCACGGCGTGCTGAAGGCCGACTTCAACAGCTACGGTTCGCGCCGCGGCAACCATGAAGTCATGATGCGCGGCACCTTCGCCAACGTGCGCATCAAGAACCTGATGATCCCGCCCAAGGCCGACGGCTCGCGCGTGGAAGGCGGCATCACGCTGCACCAGCCCACCGGTGACGAAATGTCGATCTACGATGCCGCCATGAAGTACGTGGCCGAGGGCACGCCCACGGTGGTGTTCGGCGGCGAAGAGTACGGCACCGGCTCGTCGCGCGACTGGGCCGCCAAGGGCACGCAGCTGCTGGGCGTGAAGGCCGTGGTGGCACGCAGCTTCGAGCGCATCCACCGCTCCAACCTGGTCGGCATGGGCGTGCTGCCGCTGCAGTTCAAGGGCAACGACAGTGCGCAGACGCTGGGCATCACCGGCAACGAGACCTTCGATATCGAAGGCATCGAGGGCGACCTGAAGCCGCAGCAGGACGTGGTGCTGGTGATCCATCGCGCCAATGGCGACGTGCAGCGCGTGCCGGTGCTGTTGCGCATCGATACGCCGATCGAGGTCGACTACTACAACCACGGCGGCATCCTGCCGTTCGTGCTGCGCCAGCTGCTGGCCGCCTGAGATCCACCTGAGGCGCCCGCAGCCTGCCAAGGCTGACGCCGCCTGCCCGGGCCCCGTTGCGGGGCCCGGGCAGGCGGCGTTTTTCATTGAGGTCCTGCGCCCCTTGCATCACCCCGAACGAAGCCGGGCGCGTGTAAGTTCCACGCAAGCCAGTGCTGCCACACTGTGTTGCACAAGAACAGCGGTCGCACGACCGGAAGCCGGGTCCGCCCGGCATCATCCAGAATCAGGAGACACCATGGTTAAGATCCTTATCGCATTCGTCGTGGTTGCCGGCGCGGCCCTCTACCTGCTGACCAAGGGCGGCAGCGACGTTTCCATGTCCGGCGAGTCGCACAGCGTCGAAAGCCACGCGCCCGCGGCCCCTGCCGCCTCCGCTCCGGCCCAGAAATAAAGCCACACGCCCGGGCGCGTCCGCACACGCTGCACGCATATAGCGGCCTGCGTGTCAACGCAACGAGTAGAATACCGTTTTACGCATAAACGGACGGTTTCTTTCTATGGCAGGTTTTCGCCCCAAGGCTTCCCCACGACTCTCCCCTGACGCCGAGCGTCTGGTGGCCGATGCGCTCGCCCTCGACGCTTCGGGCAGCCGCATGGAGGACGCGTACTGGGAACGGCGGCTCTCGCAGCGCCTGGGCCGCCTGCTGAAGAACGGGAGCCAGACCGCGCTCGACGCGGCGCTGGAACACCTGTTCAAGCACAATGCAGACGCCTCCGACGTGCTGGCCGAGCAGGCCGAGACGCTCGCCGAATCCGCCACCATCGAGGTCGACGGCCAGCGCCATGACGCGCTGCTGATCGCCGCCCCGATCCTGGCGCACACGCGCTACGCCATTCCCTCCGGCTCGCTCAAGCCGGAGCTGGCGCAAACGTTGGCGGTGCACTTGCAGGCACATGTGCTGGCCACCGGGACCAAGGTCTCGCTGTCGCCCTACCTATACAGCATCGACCAGCTGCCGCGCACGCACAGCGACACCTTTGCGCTGACGCACAAGCTGTCCGCGGCCGCCCTGGCCGGCACGGTACCCAAGGTCGACTTGCGCGACCTGCCCGAGACCGCGCCGATCCTGGCCGATCCGCGCTACCTGCTGGCCGTGGTGGTGGCTCCGCACGAGCAGGCGCTGTTCCGCTGGCAGGAAGACGCCAAGGAGCACCACGCCGAGCGCTCGACCTGCCTCGACCAGTGGCGCACCCAGGTGCAGCCGTCGGTGGCGCTGCTGCTGCCGGGCTGCGAGTTCGAGCTGCTGCTGCCCGACGCATTCTTCCTGTCCTGCCGCGAGTCCGACAAGAGCATCCGCCCGCTGACCGTGCGCGCCGCGGTCAACTACCTGTGCGGCACGCTCGACATCTCCGCCGGCCAGCTGGCCGCCGTGGTGGCTGCCTTCGGCGAGGAAGTGGTCGAGGAATACCGCGTGGGCTTCACCATGCGCGGCGAGAAGGATGTGATCTACGGCATCGTGTGGCCGGTCTACGGCCGCGAAGCCGGCGAGGTCGATGCCGACGAAAAGGGCAACCCGCTCGAGCAGATCTGCGAGGAACTGCGCAACGCCGGCGTAGAAGACATCTTCCGCCACGCCGCGCTGTTCGATCCGGAATACTGCGAGGACTGCGGCACGCCGCTGTACGCGGACCGCAACGGCGAGATCGTGCATGCCGAACTGCCCGAGGACGCCCCGACGCAGCAGCCGCTGTTCCACTGACGCGCCCGGCTGCGCCTGGCAAAAAGACGGCCCGCATGCGCGGGCCGTTTTCATTGGCGAGCCGCTCAGGCGCGCTGGCGCTCGCTGACGCAGCGCCACAAGCCGTGGCCCGATGCCCCGTACTTGCGCTCGAACGGCGTCATCGGTTGCGCCGGGGCCCACGCCTCTACCCGCGCCGGGCGCCCGACCAGTGCTAGCGCCTGGGCAAACTCATCGATATAGATGCGCCAGTTGCTGCGGCACTCCAGATAGTCGCCGCAGGCGGCCAGCGCCGGGAACACCGCATGCCCCTGCCAGCGCCGCCCCAGGTGGCCGATCTTGGGCCACGGGTTCGGGTACAGCACGTAGTGGCGCGCCACCGGCACGGCCTCGGCCTGCAGCAGGCGCCACACGTCGACCAGGTCGGCCCGCGCCCAGCAGAAGTTGGCTGGCATCGGCGCCTCGCCCCACCAGTCCTTGCCGGCGGCCAGGCGCTTCTCGGACTGGTCGATGCCGATCACGAAGTGGTCCGGGAACGCTGTGGCCAGCCGCAGCGTGCTTTCGCCCACGCCGCAGCCCGCATCCAGGATCAGCGGCGCGCCGCCGGCCTGCTGCCAGCTTTGCAGCGCCGCGCCGAGCTCGCGCCGGCTGGCTTCGCCGATGGGCTTGCGGAACGGCTCGGCCAGGTGGCGCGCGACGCGCGCGGCCAGGTGTTCGTGGACATCGGCCTGGGCCGAGACAATGGTGCGGGAATTGGCAAACATGGGCGCCATTCTAACGGCGCCGTCCCGCATCGGCTTGCCTGCCCGCGCCAAAGGCTGCAACCAAGCCACTTTAGCGGCACAATGCGGGACAAACCCGCCTGAGAACCCGGCCGCGCCCGCGCGGACCCGTACGAGGAGCCAGCCAGATGACACCGACCCACGCCCTGCCGCCGCAACGTCCGCCCCGCCGCCCTGCCCGTCGCGCCGTGCTCCATGCCGCCACCGCGCTGGTGCTTGGCAGTGCCGCCTTCACGCTGCTGCCGGCGGGTGCCGCCCACGCCGAAGACCTGCGCATCGGCCTGGCGGCCGACGTGACCTCGATGGACCCGCACTGGAACAACTCGGGCCCCAACAACGCCATCGCGCTGCATGTGTTCGAGTCGCTCGTGTTCATGGACAAGAACGCGCGCTACATCCCCGGCCTGGCGTTGTCGTGGAAGCCGGTCAACGCCATCACCTGGGAGATCAAGCTGCGCCCCAACGTGAAGTGGCATGACGGCTCGCCCTTTACCAGCGAGGACGTCAAGGCCTCGCTGGAGCGCCCGGAGAAGCTGGTCAACAGCCCCGGCTCGTTCACCAGCTACACCAAGCCGATCGCGCGCATCGACACGCCCGACCCGCTGACGGTGCGCCTGACCATGAGCGTGCCCAATTACGCCAACCTGGCCAACGACCTGAACAGCGTGCCGATCATGCCGAAGAAGGTCGCCGCCACGCTGACGCAGGCGGACTTCGACTCGGGCAAGGCGATGATCGGCACCGGCCCGTTCAAGTTCGTGCGCTTTGCGCGCGGGCAGGAAATCGTGATGGAGCGCAACCCCAACTACTGGGGCCCCAAGCCCGAGTGGGACCGCGCCATCTTCCGCATCATCACCGACAACGGCGCGCGTTCGTCCGCGCTGCTGGCGGGCGATGTCGACGTGATCGAGAGCGTACCGTCGGCCGACGTCGCGAAGCTGAAGCAGAATCCGAAGTTCAAGATCGAGCAGCAGGTGTCGTGGCGCACCATCTTCTGGCAGATGGACCAGTCGCGCGACAACCCGCCCTTCGTCACCGACAAGGCCGGCAAGCCGCTGGGCAAGAACCCGTTCAAGGATGCGCGCGTGCGCGCCGCAATCAGCAAGTCGCTGAACCGCGACGCCATCATCAGCCGCATCATGGAAGGGCTGGCGGTGCCGGCATCGTCGATCGTGTCGCCGCAGATCTTCGGGCATCCGGGCACCAAGCCGGAGGCCTATGATCCGGAAGGCGCGAAGAAACTGCTGGCCGACGCGGGCTACCCCGACGGCTTCGGCCTGACGCTGCACGCCACCAACAACCGCTACCTGAACGACGCCGCAGTGGCGCAGGCCACCGCCAGCATGCTGACGCGCATCGGCATCCAGACCAAGGTGGAGACGTTGCCGGTGGCGGCCTACTTCACGCGCGCACGCCAGGGCGAGTTCGCCTTCCAGATGCTGGGCTGGGGCTCGGCCGCGGCCGACGTGGCCTTGCGCTCGATCACTGGCACGCCCAACCCCAAGACCGGTTACGGCACCTGGAACTGGGGCAAGTACAGCAACCAGCAGCTGGACCAGCTGATCGAGAAATCGCTGACTACCGTCAGCAGCGACAAGGCGCGTGAGGAGAATGCCCGCATCGCGGCCAAGTTTGCGCTGGCCGACCACGCGATCATTCCGTCGCACAGCCAGCTGGCGATGTGGGCGATGAAGAAGGGACTGAAGTACGAGGCGCGCACCGACGAGTGGTCGCTGGCGCAGTTCTTCCACAAGGAGTGAGGGCGGGACTGCCCGCTGCCGCTCTCCCGCGCAGCGGGAGAGCGGCCGTTCCTCAGATCTTCAACCGCTCTTCCTGCCGCGCATTCGCCGCGCGCAGCTTCTGCACCCAGTCGCGCGCAGGCAGGCCGGTAGTCTTCTCGACCACATCGGCGCGCGCCTCGATCACTTCCCACGACACATCGATCTCCGGCCCATTGAATGCCAGCGCAATGACGTTGCCGTCATGCACTTCCGGGAACACCAGCACGCGGTTGTCGAAGGCATCGCAGATGCGTTCGATATTCTTCGGAAAGCTGTCGTGGTCGCCGAACAGGTTGATGGTCATCACCCCGGGTGCCTTCAGCGTGCGGCGGCAGGCGCGGTAGAACGCGGTGGTGTCCAGCACCGGGCCGCGCGCGGTGGCGTCGTACAGGTCCACCTGCAGCACGTCGATGGCGCCGGCGTGGGTGCCGTCCATGACGTAGTCCCAGGCATCCTGCTCGCGCACGGTCAGGCGCGCGTCGTCCTCGCGCAGGCCGAACATGCTGCGCCCGGCGATGATCACCGCGGGGTTCAGCTCCACCGCGGTCACGCGCGCGCGGCTGAACTGGCGGTGGCAGAACTTGGTCAGCGCCGCTGCGCCCAGGCCCAGTTGCACCACGTGGAATTCTTCGACCGAGGGCGACAGGAACAGCAGCCAGGCCATCATCTGCTGCGCGTATTCCAGCTCGATCGCATCGGGCTTGCGCAGGCGCATCGCGCCCTGCACCCACTCGGTGCCGAAGTGCAGGTAGCGCACCCCTTCCATTTCCGAGAAGGTCACCGGCGCAAAGCGCGGCGTCATGCGTTTTTCTTCGCGTGCCGGCGCCTCGCCACGGGTGCGGGTGCCACGTGCCGGACGGCGCGAGGCCACGGCTTCAATCGATTTGCGTTTCAGTAGGGTCATGTTGTCGAGAAAGGCGTTCAGCACCCGTTCCAGCATAGATGGGGGAAACGCGGATTACTTGCCCAGCGCCGCCTGCGCGCGCTGCAGCCATTCGCGGTTGTGTTCGCGGGCGTGGCGCGGCCAGTGGCGGGCGTCGTGGACGATATCGGCATAGAGCTGCTGCGCGCGTTCGCGGTCGGCGGCGTCGGGCTGCGCCGCCAGCCAGTCGGCGAAAAGGCAGCGCGGCGCGGCATCGCTGGCGCTGGTCAGCGCCTGCTCGAACGCGGCGCGCGTGCCGGATGCGCCGGTGGCCGCCAGCGCGCGTGCATACAGCAAGGCCGGATCGGGCTGCTGGCGCGACTGCGGATTGGTGGCGAACAGCTTTTCCAGCGTTGCCAGCGCGCCGGCCGCATCGCCGGTGGCGAACTGCGCCTGTGCCAGTCCTTGTAGCAGCGCCGGATCGGTCGCAAACGGTCCGCTGGCCGCTGCCTGGTAGTGCTGCAGGGCTTCCGACGGCTCCCCGGCCGCCAGCAGCGCGGCGCCCAGGCGCATGCGGTGCGCCACCGTCGGGGCGCGGTCAAAGTCTGAGCGAGCCTCGCGCACCGCGCGGTTCGGATCGACCAGTTGCGTGATGGCACGCGTGGCCGCACGCGCGCCGCGCGACTGGCGCAGCTCGGGCAGGTAGATCGCGAAGAAATACACCACGCTGCCCAGCCCCGGGAACAGGAACAGGATCAGCAGCCAGTACATGTTCTGGTGTGTGCGCACCGCGTGCACCGCAAAGAACAGTGCAACGATGATATGGATGCTGATGCCGAAGATACGCATAGGGAATTTACCTTGAAATCAATGGCCGGCGCGCCAGCCGCCGGCATTGTGACAGAAAGGCGGGGCCACGGGTTTCAGCCGCCCGCCGGGATGCCGGCGCCGGCCGATTGCAGCCCCGCCACCGCCTGCGGCGTCAGCACGGCCTCGCCATTGACCGCGCGCGCCACCAGCGCATCGGCCGCCTCGATGGCAATGCCCTGCGCGCTGTACCAGGCATCGTCGTAATAGGTGTTGCCGTAGCGCTCGCCGCTGTCGCACAGCAGGCTGACGATGGCGCCGCCCTCCCCCGCCGCGCGCATCTGCTGGGCCAGGTACAGCACGCCGACGAAATTGGTGCCGGTGGACCCGCCCACGCGGCGCCCGAAGCGCCCGGCGAGGTAGCGCATGGCCGCGAACGAGAGCGCGTCCGGCACCTTAAGCATGGCGTCGATACAGGTCGGGATAAACGAATGCTCCACGCGCGGCCGGCCGATGCCTTCAATGCGCGAGCCCTCCGCCAGGGACAGGTCCGGCTGCGGCTTGCCGTCCAGGCAGCTGCGGAAGTAGTCAAAGAACACCGAGTTCTCCGGGTCCGCGCACAGCACGCGGGTCTTGTGGCGCCGATAGGCCACATAGCGCCCCAGCGTGGCGATGGTGCCGCCGGTGCCGCCGCTCGATACCAGCCAGGCCGGCACCGCATGCTCTTCGTGCGCCATCTGCTTGAAGATCGACTCGGCGATATTGTTGTTGGCGCGCCAGTCGGTGGCGCGCTCGGCGTAGGTGAACTGGTCCATGAAATGCCCGCCCGTCTCCTGCGCAATGCGGCGCGAGGCGGCGTAGATCCCGGACGGGCTGCCCACCAGGTGGCAGTGCCCGCCGTAGAACTCGATCGCCTCGATCTTGGCGCGCGAGGTTCCCGCCGGGATCACCGCCACGAACGGCAGCCCGAGCAGCCGCGCAAAGTAAGCCTCGGAGATCGCGGTCGAGCCGCTGGATGCCTCCACCACCGTGCTGCCCTCGTGCAGCCAGCCGTTGCACAGCGCATACAGGAACAGCGACCGCGCCAGCCGGTGCTTGAGGCTGCCGGTCGGGTGGCTGGACTCGTCCTTGAAATAGACGCGGATGTCCGGGTAGCCCGGCAGGTCCAGCGGGATCAGGTGGGTGTCGGCGGAGCGGTTGAAATCCGCATCGATCTTGCGGATGGCTTCGTGGGTCCAGTCGGAAAGTGGCATGGCAGTGTTCCGGGCAGGCCGGACGTCAGGACAGACCGTCAGGATGCCAGAAGCGCACGCCGCAAATCCAGTTTCCGGGATGGGCAGGCGGGCTGGCACAGCCCGCAAAGGGCGGTTTCACCACAACCGCGGGACCGGGCATGGCATTTCCCGGCCGGATGCAGCCACCGCGCGGGTGCTGGGATATGATAATACGATTAATATCCTATGTGACTGAAACAGATGTCCACGATGTCCGCGATACCCGGGCGAGCCACCCGCCGCCTTGCCCGCGCCAGCCAGCCGGCTGGTCCCCGGATCCTGCATTGCGCAAGGCTGCCGTCATGAACGAACGCAAACCGGACGCCGACCCCGGCGTCGCAGCGGGTAGCCGCCGCACATCCTTTGAGTCTTATATGCGCTTCCTGGCCGAAGCCCCGCGCGACGGCACGCCCGTGGTGCTGGAGACCGAGACCGCCCTGTCGCTGCACTTCGACGTGCTGGCCACGCAGAGCTTCATGTCGCGGCGCGATCCCGACCGGCTGGTGCTGGGCTACACGCGCACCATGATGGGATTCCTGCTGTTGCATCCGTCGCCGGCACGGATTTCGGTGATCGGGCTCGGCGGAGGCTCGCTGGTCAAGTATTGCTACCGGCACCTGCCCGCCACGCGGGTGGTCGCTGTCGAGATCGACCCGGCGGTGATCGCACTGCGCGAGCGCTTCCGCATTCCGCCCGACGATGTCCGCCTGCAGGTGGTCTGCGCCGATGGCGCCGAGTACGTCAGGGGCCGGGAAGCGCGCCCCGAGGTCATCCTCGTCGACGGCTTCCTGGCTGACGGCATGCCGCTGCAGCTTGGCTCCGCCGGCTTCTACGCGGCCTGCCACGCGCGGCTGGCCGACGACGGCATGCTGGTGGCCAACTTCCTTGCAAGCGACCGCGGCATGCCGCACTACCTGGGCGCGGTGCGCGCCGTGTTCGGGGCCTCGATGTCGGTCGCACGCGCCGAGGACAGCTGCAACTACACCTTGTTTGCCTGGAAAGGCCCGCCCCGGCTGCCGTCGCTGCAGACGCTGCTGACACGCGCACGGGCGCTGGAAGCCGTGCATGCATTGAAGCTGACACCGACTGCCCGCCGCATGAAGCGCGGCGAGGCGGTTGCCGCCGACCCCGACGCCTGGCACGCCCTTGCCCGGCCCCGGGACACCCTGTAGCGGCAACGCAGGTCCGCCGCCGCCCTTCCCAATCCGCCAGACGCCGCCCCATCGCCATGCCGATCCTGTACCTGCGCAAACTGACCGGGAAGCGGCGTAGCCCCCACGCCAACCGGCACCTGGCCGGCTACCTCTGCTTTGTCGCCGGCGCCATCAATGCCGGCGGCTTCCTGGCCGTGCAGCAATACACCTCGCATATGTCCGGCGTGGTCTCGGCCATGGCCGACAACCTGGCGCTGGGCAGCTTCGCGCTGGTGCTGGATGGGGTCGGGGCGCTGCTGTCGTTTCTCGGCGGCGCCGCGTGCTCGGCGGTGCTGGTCAACTGGGGACGACGCCAACGGCTGCACAGTGAATACGCGCTGCCGCTGGCGCTGGAGGCGGGGCTGCTGCTGTGCTTTGGCCTGATCGGCGGCAACCTGGGGCAGCACCAGTGGCTGTTCGTGCCAGCCACGGTGATGCTGCTGTGTTTCATCATGGGGCTGCAGAATGCCATGATCACCAAGCTTTCGAACGCCGAGATCCGCACCACACACCTCACTGGCATGGTCACCGATATCGGCATCGAGCTGGGCAAGCTGTGCTACTGGAACGCAGCCGCGCCGGCGCGCACGCCATCACGCACACAAGCGCGCCCACTGCCCCGCGTGCTCGCCAACCGGCGCAAGCTGCGCCTGCTGGTGGTGCTGGTCACGCTGTTCTTTGCCGGCGGCATCACCGGCGCGCTGGGCTTCAAGCACATGGGTTTCAGCGCCACGCTGCCGCTGGCCGCGCTGCTGCTGGCGCTGATCGCAGTGCCGCTGAGCGACGACCTGCGCAGCCGCTGGCGCACAGGCTCACTGCCGCGCCTGGCGGCGCGGATGCGGCAATGCGTGCAGGCGGGCGCGCCGCGCCGGCGGCGCTAGGCGCCGCCTAGCGGTACACCAGCACCGGGATCTTGCTGTGGGTCAGCACCTTCAGGGTTTCGCTGCCGATCAGCATGCCCTGGACCCCGCGCCGCCCGTGCGAAGCCATCACGATCAGGTCGCAGCCTTTTTCCTCGGCCGTCTTGATGATAGCCTCGTAGGGATGGTCGTTGACGACGTATGCCGTGTCACAGGCCACGCCCGCGGCGACGGCCTCGTCGGCCAGTCCGCGCAGGTAGCGGGTCGCGTTTTCCCAGGCCTCCTTCACGTAGGTTTCGCGCGTGTCCTCCAGCATCTCGACCTGGTAGGTCAGGACGTGGTAGTTCGGACAGACGCGCACCGCGGTGGCACTCGCCCCCATGTCCCGCGCCAGCGTGAGAGCCTTGCGGAACGCCGATTCAGACAGGTCGGAACCATCGACCGCCAGCAGGAGATGCTTGAACATGATTGCCTCCTTGCCAGCATGGTTGCCGGCTAAGGCGCTCACTTCCGATGCGTCATCGCCATGCGTCCGAAAGTGCAAGCCCGCAAGGCGCACTACAAGGAGCGATCGATACCCCCGGTTTCGAATGATTCGTCGCTCGACTCCAGTATAGGTGCGCCATGGCCCACGGCAATCCGGCATGCGTCACATGCTCACGGGTGGATTCAGTACGGGCGATTTGCGAAGCCGTTGGCTGGCTGCGGGCCGCGTCAGGCCCGGCATAGGCCATCAGCGCGATGAAGACAGCCATGACGGTGGCGCCGACCGCCATGAACACGCGCTCGCGGCCCTGCCCGACCTTGTCGAGCAGCCAGCCCACCCACGAGCAGGCAGGCAAAGGCCACCACATAGGGCACCGCCGAGGCGATGCCGGCGTGCAGGACGTGGCGAGGCACTGTCAGGAAATCATGCCGTGATGATCGGATCCGCGGCCATGTCCTGGCACCGGGCGGCGCGACGCCATGGCGCTCACCGATGCGGGCGCGAATACCTGGCTGAAATTGCACCGCTGCTGCGGCAGCTGGAGGGGGCCACCATGAACGTGATGGCCCTCAAGGGCAGAGGTGGCGCCCTGTCGCTCTCGGTAGGTGCGTCGCTGGGCAGCTACTGGCTGATCCCGCGCCTGCCCGCATTTACGCGCGCGCACGGCGAGATCACCCTGAACCTGCGCACGCGCGTGGGTCCGGTGGACTTCAGCACCGCGTCCGTGGATGCGTCGCAGCAGCACGAGGCAGGTGTCGCCGAAAGAAGCCTGATGCAACTTCCGTGAGCCATGGCATGGATATTGCGAAGCGGTCGCACAGGCCAACGGCGGCCTTGAAACAAGCTGGCAAGTCGCGATGACATGCTCCGAAAAGGAGCGTCCCGGGCAACGATGCCCCGAAGCGAATGGACCACGAACCGGACAACCGGTTCGCAGGCATCTCGCTTCGGGGCGCTTTTGCTTCGCCGGTCAGCGCGGTGCGCGTCTGCGTCGACACTACCTGCAAGGCATGGCATGAACGCTCTCTCCACTCAGTCACCCGAGACCGAAGTGTCCGCCGAGACCATCGGCGCATTGATCAACCTTTCCGGCAGGCAGCGCATGCTGTCGCAACGGATCGTCCTCCAGATGCTGCTCGCTTCGCGGGGGGACACTGCCGCGCTCGATATCGCACGCAAGTGCCTGTCAATGTTCGAGTCGGCGCATTCGGATCTCGTGACGGGCAGTGAGCGCTTCCCCGGCACATTCTCCGGCGCCTTGCAGCAACTGTACTTTGGCAGTGCGCGCGCTGACGCTCGCATCCGTGAATTCATCGCCCGGGTCAGAACAGCGATAGACACACCACTGGCCGACACCAGCCGGCAAGCGTCATTCCTCGATGTGCTTGTGACGCAGGCCACGCCGATACTTGAGCTGCTGCAGACTGTCACGCAGGCCTACCAGGAGGAAATGCACCGTTGCGAGCTCGCTGTGCGCAAACGCCAGACCGACCTCGCCGATCGCCTCAGCGGTATTTCGATGCAGGCCAACATCGTCGCAATGAATGCACGCATCTCGGCGGCGCGGGCGGGAGAGTACGGCAGGGAGTTCTCGGTGATCACGCAGGTGCTTGCGGACATCATCAAGGAAATGGATCAGCTGATCCGCCACGTCGTCGGCTCGAACGACGGGCCCAAAGGACCAACCAGAGCCTGACGCGGAGACGCCCTTGAAACGTTACCTCAGTTCCTTCTGCCTGATCGTCTGCAGCGTCCTGGCGCTGGCCGGGACCGCTTGCGCCGAAACGCTGACGATCAACGCGGCGATCAACAAGGCGGGCCGCCAGCGCATGCTGTCTCAGCGCATGGCCAAGGCTTACTGCCAGGCTGGCCTCGGCGTTGAAGTCGAACGTTCGAAGAAGATTCTCGAGCAGTCCGTGGCGCTCTTCGACAAGCAGCTCATGGAGCTGACGGCGTTCACACCCACGCCGGAGATCAAGGATTCCTACGCCAGGCTCGGGCAGACATGGATTCCCTATAGACAGTTGCTGTCCGGCGGCGATCCGAATCCCGATAGCGCGAAAACCATCGCAAGAATGAGCGAGGACGTGCTGAAGCTTGCGCAACAGGCGACCCTCCTGCTCGAGAAACATTCGGGCACCGCGACGCAAGCTGATCAACGTTGCCGGCCGCCAGCGGATGCTCTCGCAGAGAATCGCCAAGATCAGCATGTTCCGCGCCTGGGGCATTACCTCCCCCCGGATGGCGCAGGATCTGGACATGGCTACCAGGGAATTCGCAGCCGCGCAGGAGCTTCTCACCTCGGCGCCGCAAAACACCGAGGCAATCCGTCGCGAACTGCTGCTGGCCGGGTCTCAGTGGCTGTTCTTTGAAGAGGCACTCAACCAGACCGGGGTCAGTCGCGCGGAACAGTTGAGGAACATCGCCACGACCAGCGAGCGTATTCTTCAGGTAATGGATGACGTCACCGGCATGTATGAAGGGATGCCCAGGTAACGTGGGTGCGTGAACGAGCTATGCCAGACGCTGCCTTACAGGCAGCCACTCTCGCAATGCCTGCCAGGCGCCCAGCTTTTCCGTGTAGGGCAAGGTATGAGCGGGACTACTGGAAGGAAGCCTGATGATCCGGTGATGGTCGCCATGCTGCCCAAGGGCCTTCAAACCGATACGCGCGGCAGTGCCGCCATTGAAGGCGATGACAGCCAGCCTGGGTAGTGATTCGATCAGGCTCGCCAGGTCGTTGCCGGCGTGATCCCGGATGTTGCTGTCCAGGCTGCCCTCACGCTTCGCTTGCGCCACCACGTCCCACAGACCGACGTGATGCGCCAGAAGCGTTTGCAGCCGCGCGGCATATTCCATGCGGACCAGGTCTTCACCGAGAACTTCGCCGGTCAGGCGCCAGAACTGATTCTGCCGATGCGCGTAATACTGGCATTGCGCCAGTGACGCCTCGCCCGGCAGGCTGCCGAGAATAAGGATGCGCGTGCCGGCGTCAACGACAGGCGGGAAGCACCGCTTCAGTGTCATCGGTCACGCGCTCCGCTACAACATATTGAGATGGGAATCCCCCGCCGCCGGCGCGGCGGGGGCAGCCGGGGCGTCAGGCCAGCAGCTTGTTGACGCGCTGCACATACGCAGCCGGATCGTCCAGCATGCCGCCTTCGGCCAGCAGCGCCTGGTCGAACAGCACCTGCACGCGGTCGCTGAAGGCATCGCCCTCGGGGAGATCGCGCAGTTTCTGCACCAGCGCGTGTTCCGGGTTCAGTTCCAGGATCGGCTGGGCGTCCGGCGCCTTCTGGCCGGCCTGCTTGAGCAGGCGCTGCAGGTAGCCGCTCATGTCGCCTTCGTCAGAGACCAGGCACGAGGCCGACGCGGTCAGGCGCAGCGTCACGCGCACGTCCTTGGCCTTGCCGTCGAGCACGGTCTTGGCGCGATCGACCACGTCCTTCCAGTCGGCCTCGGCCTTTTCCTGCTCGGCCTTCTCGGCCTCGTCGGCGAGCTTGCCCAGGTCCAGGTCGCCGCGCGCGACCGACACCAGTTCCTTGCCGTCGAACTCGCGCAGGAATGAAAGCATCCATTCATCGACGCGGTCGGTCAGCAGCAGCACTTCGATGCCCTTCTTGCGGAACACTTCCAGGTGCGGGCTGTTCTTCGCGGCGGACCAGGTATCGGCGGTGACGTAGTAGATCTTGTCCTGGCCTTCCTTCATGCGGCCGACGTAGGCGGCCAGCGCCACGTTCTGCTCGGCGGTGTCGTTGTGGGTGGAGGCAAAGCGCAGCAGCTTCGCCACGCGCTCCAGGTTGGCCTGGTCTTCACCGATGCCTTCCTTGAGCGCCTGCCCGAACTGCTGCCAGAAGGTGGTGTACTTGGCGCGCTCGGCTTCATCTTCACTGTCGGCCAGCGTTTCCAGCATCGACAGCACGCGCTTGGTGCAGCCCTCGCGGATGGCCTTGACGTCGCGGCTTTCCTGCAGCAGTTCGCGCGATACGTTCAGCGGCAGGTCGGCGGAATCGACCACGCCCTTGACCCAGCGCAGGTAGCCCGGCAGCAGCTGGTCGGCATCGTCCATGATGAAGACGCGCTTGACGTACAGCTTCAGGCCGGCCTTGTGGTTGCGGTCCCACAGGTCGAACGGGGCGCGCGCCGGGATATACAGCAGCTGGGTGTATTCGCTGCGGCCTTCCACGCGGTTGTGGGTCCAGGCCAACGGCGCCTCGTTGTCGTGCGCGATGTGCTGGTAGAAGGCGGTGTACTGCTCGTCGGTGATGTCGGACTTGGCGCGGGTCCACAGCGCGCTGGCCTGGTTCACGCTTTCCCACTCGGCGGTGCGCTGGTAGGTGCTGGATTCAGCGTCCCACACCTCCTTGGGCATGCGGATCGGCAGCGAGATATGGTCCGAGTACTTCTGGATGATGCCCTTCAGGCGCCAGGCCGAGAGGAAGTCGTCCTCGCCCTCGCGCAGGTGCAGCGTGATGGTGGTGCCGCGCTCGTTGCGGGCGATGGCATCGATGGTGAACTCGCCGTCGCCGGTGCTTTCCCAGCGCACCGCGTCTTCGGCGCCCAGGCCGGCGCGGCGCGTTTCCACCGTGACCTTGTCGGCGACGATAAAGGCCGAGTAGAAGCCCACGCCGAACTGGCCGATCAGCGCGGCGTCCTTCTGCTGGTCGCCGGAAAGCTGCTGGAAGAATTCCTTGGTGCCCGAGCGGGCGATGGTGCCGAGGTTGTGGATCGCCTCGTCGCGGCTCATGCCGATGCCGTTGTCGGTGATCGTCAGCGTGCGCGCCTTGGCGTCGGCCTCGATGCGGATCGCCAGGTCGGCGTCGTTCTCCAGCAGGGACGGGTTCGCGATCGCCTCGAAGCGCAGCTTGTCGGTGGCGTCCGAAGCATTCGAGACCAGCTCGCGCAGGAAGATTTCCTTGTTGCTGTACAGCGAGTGGATCATCAGGTGCAGCAGTTGCTTCACTTCCGCCTGGAAGCTCATCGTCTCGTGCGGTGCGGTCATGGTTCTCCTCTTGGAAACAGGCGAATCTGGAAAGTCGGTGTGGCCACGGTCCTGTGGCCGGTGCCGCCAGACATAGGGCCGCCCGGGCCATTTTTCAAGGCCCGGGTGCTGCCGGGATGTGACTTACAGGCGTTCTAGCTGGCGCGCCAGGAAGGCCAGCATTTCCGGGTGGCCGCTGCTGGCAACGTTGAAGCGCATCCAGCCCGACGGCATCTGCGACGGCGAGAACAGGCTGCCCGGGGCGAACAGGTAGCCCTCTTCATGCCCCGCGGTGGCGATCGCGTTGGTGTCGCGGCCGGTATCGGCCCACAGGTACATGCCGGCGTGCTGGCCGGGAAAGAGCCGCAGGCCCAGGCGCTCCAGCTCGCGCCGGGTCTCGTCGCGGGCGCGGTCCAGCCGGGTGCGCACGCGCTCCACATGTTTGCGGTAGTGGCCCTCGGTCAGCACCTTGTACAGCACGCGTTCGTTGATCTCCGGCGTGGCCAGCCCCGCCAGCAGCTTGCTGTCGGTCAGCGCCGACGCCGTCTCCGGGTGCGCGGCGATAAAGCCCACGCGCAGGTTGGCCGCCAGCGTCTTGGAAAAGCTGCCCAGGTAGATCACCCGGCGCAGCTGGTCCAGGCTGGCCAGCCGGGTGGCGGCGTGGCCGGGCGGGCACAGGTCGCAGTAGATATCGTCCTCGACGATCAGGAAGTCGTACTGCTCGGCCAGGCGCAGCAGCTGGAAGGCCTTGGCCGCCGACAGCGAGGTGCCGGTGGGGTTGTGCAGCACCGAGTTGATCACGAACAGCTTGGGCCGCCGCGCCTGCACGATGCGCTCCAGCGCCTCCAGGTCCGGCCCTTCGGCGGTGTACGGCACCCCGATCACCTGGGCGCCCTGCGCGGCAAAGCGGCCGAACATCACGAACCAGGCCGGGTCGCCCACCAGCACCGTGTCGCCGGGCTGCAGGTAGAGCCGCGCGATCAGGTCCAGGGCCTGGGTGATGCCCGAGGTCAGCACGATCTGCTCGGCACTGGCACCGATCTCCAGTTCTTCCAGCCGGGTGCGCAACTGCTGGCGCAGCGGCAGGAAGCCCTGCGGCGTGCCGCTGGCCAGAAAATGGTTGCCGGGCTGGCGGCCCAGCCCGCGCAGCGCGCTGGCGATCAGTTCGCCGTCGAGCCAGTCATTGGGCAGGAAGCCCAGTCCGGGCGCCTTGTGCGCCTCGGCGGTATGGAACATGCTGCGCAGCAGCCAGGTCACGTCGATATTACGCGCCACCGCCACGGCGCCGGACACCGGCGCCGCGGGCGCGGCCGGGGCACGCTCGCGCACGTAGAAGCCGGAGCCGCGGCGCGATTCCAGGTAGCCCAGCGCCACCAGCCGCTCATAGGCCTCGACCACGGTAAAGCGCGAGATGCCCTTCTCCTGGGCCAGCTGCCGGATCGACGGCATGCGCATGCCGGAGCGGAACACGCGCTCGTCGATGCGCATGCGGGCCCATTCGGTCAGTTGCTCGACCAGCGTCATCTGCGCCGAGGGGATCGGATCCGGGAAGCGCTCGGTGGGCGGCACCACCAGCCGCAGCGCGCGGCCGGAGGTATGCCCCGATGTGCTGTGGGCGTCGCCTCCGCTATCCTTCTGACGGGTGACGGTGGCGGTCTCGCCGCCGGCGTCGCCATCCCTGCTGTTGGCATCCATGTGCTGCTCCTGCAACTGTACTGAATACGATCCGCTCAACTGTACCGGTACTGTACCGACTACCTTGTCTACCATCAAGCCAAGATGAAGCTCGCCCTCGATCACCTTGTCATCGCCGCGCCCGACCTGGACGCCGGCACGGACCATGTTGCCGGCCTGCTGGGCATTGCGCCCCAGGGCGGCGGTGCGCACACGGCCATGGGCACGCACAACCGTGTGCTGGGCATGTTCGGCGGCGTCTACCTGGAAGTGATCGCGGTCGATCCGACGGCAACAGCGCCGGCCCGGGCGCGCTGGTTCGGCCTGGACACCGAGGCCGTGCAGCAGCGCCTGCGCGACGGCCCCTTCCTGCTGCACTGGGCCGCGCGCGTGGAACGCCCCGCCGACCTGGGCCGGTGGCAGGCGCAGTACCCGGAGCGCATCGCCCCGGTCATCCCGATGACCCGCGGCGGCCTGCACTGGCGCATCACCGTGCCCGAGGATGGCAGCCTGCCGGCCTGGCCGGGCGAAGCCGACAGCGCCGGCGACGGCCTGCTGCCCAGCCTGATCCAGTGGGACGTGGCCAGCTACCCCGGCGCCAGCCTGCCGCGGCAGGGCCTGGCGCTGCGCAGGCTGTCCGGGCGCCACCCGCGCGCCGAACTGCTGCGCCAGGGGCTGGCCTGGCTGGGCGCCGACCACCTCATCGCCATCGAGCAGGCCGAAGGCCCGCCTGAACTGAGCGCCGAAATCGAAACCGCGCAGGGCATCCGCACCCTGCGCTAGCCACACCCGGAACAAGCCCACCAGGAGACCCCCGATGTCCGCCACCCGCAAGCGCTTCGACGAAGACCCCTACCTCGACCACTGCACCGCCACCGTGGTGGCGGCCGGCGCCGAAGGGATCGAACTCGACGAAACCGTGTGCTACGCGCGCAGCGGCGGCCAGGCCGGCGACACCGCCACGCTGGCGCTGGCCGACGGGCGCACGGTGGCCATCGCCGACACCATCTACGCCGAAGACCGCAGCCGCATCCTGCATGTGCCCGCACCGGATGCGCCGCTGCCGCGCGTGGGCGAGCGCGTCACCGTGACCATCGACTGGGCGCGCCGCCACAAGCTGATGCGGCTGCATACCTGCCTGCACCTGCTGGGCTCGCTGATCCCGGTGCCGGTGACCGGCTGCGGCATCTCGCCGGAGTCGGCGCGCGTCGACTTCGACCTGCCGGAATCGACCCTGGACAAGGCCGACCTGACCGAACGCCTGAACGCGCTGATCCACGCCGACACCGCCGTGCGCACCACGCTGATCACGCCGCAGGAACTGGCCGCCCAGCCCGAGCTGGTGCGCACCATCGGCGCCGCGCCGCCGGCGGGCACGGCCAGCATCCGCATCATCGAAATCCCCGGCGTGGACCGCCAGCCCTGCGGCGGCACGCACGTGGCCAACACCAGCGAGATCGGCGCAGTGGTGGTGACCAGGATCGAGAAGAAGAGCCGCACCAACCGGCGCGTGGTGGTCGCGTTCGCGTGATGGCGTCCGGCTTGCTCACCGGCCTGACGGCCGCGCAGTTCCTGGCCCTGCTGACCCTGCTGACGGTGGGCCTGTTCACGCCCGGGCCCAACACCACCATCGCCGCGGTCACCGGCGCCAACTTCGGGCTGCGCGCCACGCTGCCGCACTGCGTGGGCGTGGCCTTCGGCTTTGCCAGCATCCTGGCGCTGTGCGCACTGGGCGTGGGCGCGCTGATCCTGGGCCAGCCCGCGCTGGCCGCCAGCGTGCACCTGGCCGGCGTGGCCTACCTGCTGTGGCTGGCGTGGAAGATCGCGCGCAGCACGGTGCTGGCGCAGAAGCAGGTGCTGCGCCCGCTCAGCGTGTGGCAGTCGGCGGTGCTGCAGTACGCCAACATCAAGGCGTGGATGCTGGCGCTGGCAGTCGCGGCCTCTTACATGACGGGCGCGCCCTCGCCGCTGCAGCGCGTGCTGCTGGTGTGCGGCTTGTTCGCAGTGCTGGGCTTTGTCAGCAACGGCGTGTACGGCGTGCTGGGTGCGTCGTTGCGGCAATGGCTGCAGCAAGGCCAGCGCGTGAGCTGGTTCAACCGCGCCATGGGCGCGGCGCTGGCGCTGACCGCGCTGTGGATTGCGGTCAGCGCCAGCCCGGGCATGCAGTGACCCGCGGCGATCCGATTCCGAGCCGATTCCGAGCCGATGACAACCAAGACCCCGACCATGCCCGCCAGCCGCCCCGCTTCTCCGCCACTGACGTCTGCCCCACCGGCCTCCGGCGGCATGCTGCTCGGCTTTGTCGGCGTGGCGATCTTCAGCCAGACGCTGCCGTTCACGCGCATGGCGGTGGCCGAGCTGGACCCGGTCTTTGTGGCACTGGCGCGCGCCGTGCTGGCGGCGCTGCTGGCGCTGGCGCTGCTTGCCTGGCGCGGCGCGCTGTCCGCCAGCCGCCGCCCGCGCGGCGGCCAGTGGCCGCGGCTGGCCGTGACCGCGCTGGGCGTGGTGGCGGGTTTCCCGCTGTTTTCTTCGCTGGCGATGCGCGAGGTGCCGGCCAGCCACGGCGCCA
This sequence comes from Cupriavidus sp. FW305-26, assembly GCF_058787975.1. Taxonomy (NCBI): domain Bacteria; kingdom Pseudomonadati; phylum Pseudomonadota; class Betaproteobacteria; order Burkholderiales; family Burkholderiaceae; genus Cupriavidus; species Cupriavidus sp. FW305-26. The sequence continues at coordinate 22,743 of NZ_JBYTAH010000010.1, read as the reverse complement.
TCGTGATCGGCCTGCTGCCGCTGGCGACCGCGGTATTCGCCGCCTGGCTCGGGCGTGAGCGGCCGTCGCCGGCGTTCTGGCTGTCGGCCGTGGCCGGCAGCGCGCTGGTGGTGGGCTTTGCCGTCTGGCAGGGTGCCGGCGGCCTGCAGCATGCGGACTGGTACCTGTTCGCCGCCGTGGTGCTGGGCGCGCTGGGCTATGCCGAGGGCGGCAAGCTGTCGCGCGAGCAGGGCGGGCTGGAAACCATCAGCTGGGCGCTGGTGGTGTCGCTGCCGGTGCTGGTGCCGGTGGTGGCCTGGCTGACCCTGCGCGACCTGCCGGCAATAGCCGCGGCGTCGCCGCGCGCCTGGGGCGGCATGGCCTATGTGTCGGTGTTCTCGATGTTTGTCGGCTTCCTTTTCTGGTACGCCGGCCTCGCAAAAGGCGGCGTGGCGCGCGTCGGCCAGATACAATTGCTGCAGCCGTTCCTGACGCTGGCGGGCGGTGCGCTGATCCTGGCCGAGCCGCTTGACGCCCCCACCATCGCCTTCGCGGTGGCGGTGATCGCCGTCGTGGCCCTCGGCCGCCGCGCCGCCGTGCAGCAAAGCGCACCCGCCCCCGCCCCGGAAACGCCACCGATCCTCCCTGGACGCATTCACTGACTGGAGCCTACATGTCCGTCTACGACACCCTTGCCCGCCTCGGCATCGAACTGCCGGCCGTCAACGCCCCCGCCGCCGCCTATGTAATGGCCGCGCAAACCGGCAACACCGTGTTCCTGTCGGGCCATATCGCCCGCAAGGACGGCAAGGTATGGACCGGCAAGCTGGGCAAGGACATCGATACCGAGTCCGGCAAGGCCGCAGCGCGCGCGATCGCCATCGACCTGCTGGCCACGCTGCACGCGCATGTGGGCGACCTGAACCGCGTCACCCGCATCGTCAAGGTGATGAGCCTGGTCAACTCGACTCCCGAATTCACCGAGCAGCACCTGGTCACCAACGGCGCGTCGGAGCTGCTGGCCGAAGTGTTCGGCGACAAGGGCAAGCATGCGCGCAGCGCCTTCGGCGTGGCGCAGGTCCCGCTGGGCGCCTGTGTCGAGATCGAGATGATCGCCGAAGTGAAGGCGGCCTGAGGCCCGCATGCGCATCGACAACCTGCCCTTCGGCACCACCGACTGGTCGGCCATCGCGCCGACCCGCCACCCCGGCGAGCAGGGCGAGGCCACCTGGCGCACGCGCCAGTTCGGCGACATCCGCGTGCGCATGGTCGAATATTCGCCGGGCTACCTGGCCGACCACTGGTGCAGCAAGGGCCATATCCTGTTCGTGCTGGACGGCGAGCTCCATACCGAGCTGGAAGACGGCCGGCAGTTCGTGCTCGGCGCGGGCACCAGCTACCAGGTAGCCGACCAGGCGGAAGCGCACCGTTCGTCCTCGCCGAAGGGCGCACGACTATTTATCGTTGACTGAGCGGCAGGCTTGCCGCTCAGCCCAGAACTCCCCCAGACCACAAGAGACACATCATGAAATGGGCCATCTCCCGCCGGGCACAGCAACTGACCAGCTCGGCCATCCGCGAAATCCTGAAGGTCACCGAGCGTCCGGAAGTCATTTCGTTCGCCGGCGGCCTGCCGTCGCCGGCCTCGTTCCCGGTAGCGGCCATGGAGGCAGCGACGGCCCGCGTATTCGCCGACAACCCGCAGGCGGCGCTGCAATACGCCGCGACCGAAGGCTACCTGCCGCTGCGCGAGTTCGTCGCCAGGCGCCATGGCGCGCCGGTCGAGCGCGTGCTGATCACCACCGGCTCGCAGCAGGCACTGGACCTGATCGCCAAGGTGATGATCGACCCGGGCAGCAAGGTGCTGGTGGAAACCCCCAGCTACCTCGGCGCGCTGCAGGCGTTCTCGCTGTTCGAACCTGAGTTCGTCTCGATCCCCAGCGATGACAAGGGCCTGCTGCCCGAGGCGCTGACGCCCGAGCTGACCGCCGGCGCGCGCTTCCTGTACGCCCTGCCCAACTTCCAGAACCCGACCGGGCGCCGCCTGCCGCTGGAACGCCGCGAGGCGCTGGTGGCCCGCGCCAAGGAACAGGGCGTGCTGCTGGTCGAGGACGATCCCTACGGCGCGCTCAGCTACACCGGCGACCAGCTGCCCAGCCTGCTGTCGATGAATCCGGACGGCGTGATCTACATGGGCTCGTTCTCGAAGATCCTGGCCCCCGGCATGCGCCTGGGCTACGTGATCGCCCCGCCCGAGCTGCACTTCAAGCTGTGCCAGGCCAAGCAGGCGTCTGACCTGCACACGCCGACCTTCACCCAGCGCGTGGCCTACGAGACCATCCGCGACGGCCTGCTCGACACGCATATCCCGACCATCCGCGAGCTCTACGGCAAGCAGTGCCAGTACATGCTGGATGCGCTCAAGCGCCATATGCCCGAGGGCGTGACCTGGAACGAGCCCGAAGGCGGCATGTTCATCTGGATGGAGCTGCCCGAGGGCCTGGACAGCATGGTGATCCTGGAAGAAGCCGTGAAGCGCAACGTGGCCTATGTGCCGGGCGCGCCGTTCTACGCCAGCAACCCGAAGCGCAACGCGCTGCGCCTGGCCTTCGTCACGGTGTCGGCAGAGCGCATCGAGCAGGGCGTGGCCATCCTTGGCGAGCTGTTCCGCGAAGCCATCGCCGCGGCCGCCGCCAGGCAACCGCGCGCGGCCTGAAGCCCGGGCGCGCATCATCACTGGAGCCGAAATGTTGCGTATCTGGGGCCGACTCTCCTCCATCAACGTGCAGAAAGTGGTCTGGTGCGCGCGCGAGCTGCACCTGGACCATGAGCGCGTGGATATCGGTGTGACCAAGGGCGACCTCGACACCGAGGCCTATGTGCGCCTGAACCCGAACCGCCAGATCCCCGTGATCGAGGATTTCCGCGGCACCGATGTCGGCGGCGAGCCCTTCGTGCTGTGGGAATCCAATGCGATCGTGCGGTACCTGTGCGCGCGCTACGGCGAAGGCACGCTGTGGCCCGAGGACGTCAAGGCACGCGCCTCGGCCGACCGCTGGATGGACTGGCAGACCACCGCCTTCAGCCCGGCCATGGTGACGGCGTTCCTGAACCTGGTGCGCAAGCCGAAGGCGGAGCGCGACGAGGCTGCCATCAAGGCATCGTGCGAGCGCACCGAGCCGCTGGCCGAACTGCTGGACAAGGCGCTGGCCGGGCGCGAGTTCATCGGCGGCGACCGCTTCACCATGGCCGACATCTCGCTGGCCTGCGCCGCGCACCGCTGGATGGGGCTGCCGCTCAAGCACCAGTCGCGCCCCAACCTGGAGCGCTGGTTGAGCGCAATGCGCGCCCGCCCCGCCGCGGACGGCATCCTGGAACTGCCGCTGCGCTGAGCCGCGGCAGTTTTTTCTTTCCTGCCGTCCTGCCTTACTTCGCCGCGCGCGAGCCCGACGCCGCGGTAAATACCCCCAGCCCGATAAACGCCGCGCCGGTCAGGTAGCGGCCGAGCGCGCGCGCCCTGCCGGCGCGGCGCAGTGCCGGCATCACCGCGGCGGCGGCCATCACGTAGCAGGCGTCCGTGGTCGCGGCGATCAGCACGAAGGCCACGCCCAGTGCCAGGCTCTGCGTCAGCGCCGAGCCTGCCGGGTTCATGAACTGCGGCAGGAAAGCGGCAAAGAAGATCGCGGTCTTGGGATTGAGCAGCGCCACCACGAAGCCGTCGCGCACCACCTGGCGCAGGCTGCGTGGCGCTGCTTCAACCGTGCCGCCGTCAGCCGCCGCGGCGCCGCCACGCAAGGCGCGGATGCCCAGCCAGATCAGGTAGGCCGCCCCTGCGTACTTGACCACCGAAAACGCCAGCGCCGATACCGAGAACAGCACCGCCAGCCCCAGCGAGGCGCCGATCGCGTTGCCCAGGTTGCCCAGCGCCACCGCGCCGATCGAGGCCAGCCCGGCCTGCCGGCCCTGCGCCAGGGTGCGCGTGACGATATAGACCACGGCCGGGCCGGGCGTGATGGCCAGCGCCAGGCTGGCCAGCACGAATGCGGTCAGCAAAGGCCAGGGGGGAAGGAATTCGGTCATGGGCAGCCTCATTCAATGGTTGGATGCGGGCGGCAGCGCGCCTGCGGCATGACGCCCGCCAGTATGCGCCGAGCGCCGGCGCTTGTGCCAGTCCCGGCATGGCTGCCGGGCCGGTCATGCAAGCCGGTGGCAGGCACGCAGACTTTTGCAACAGGCGCCGTTTAGAGTACTCTCGCCGGAGTGCCTGGAAGGCACCACGTGCGCCGCAATGCCCCCCAGGGAAACCCTGATCCCTGAATGTGGCTCATGCCAGGCATGACGCAATATACGACAGCGAACACGGAACCCGTTCCTACAATCGCTGGTTCTTTCCCGCGCGCGGCGGATGCCGCTCGCCGGGGCAAAGCGCATGCACGGCGCCGAGGGCACGCAGATCGTCCCGGCGCCTGAGCCAACCTGAGGAGGACATCGATCGTGTGGAGTCAAGTCTATGACCCGCTAGGCAATATGGCGCTGTCGACCATTGCCGCGGGCATTCCCGTCGCCGTGCTGCTGGCAGCGCTGGCGTTCTTTCATATGCAGGCCCACCTGGCGGCGGGGCTGGCGTTGCTGATCGGCATCGTGGTCGCCTCCACGGTGTTCGGCATGCCGGCGGCAATGGCCGGCAAGGCGGCGGGGCTGGGCATCGTGTCCGGGCTGTTCCCGATCGGCTGGATCGTGCTGAACATCATCTTCCTGCACCGGCTGACAACCCTTAACGGGTCATTCAAGGTCTTGCAGAACTCGATCTCCGGCATCACCGAGGACCGCCGCCTGCAGCTGCTGCTGGTGGCGTTCAGCTTCGGCGCCTTCTTCGAGGGCGCGGCCGGCTTCGGCACACCGGTGGCCGTGACCGGCGCCATCCTGATCGGCCTGGGCTTCTCGCCGCTGGCCGCCTCGGGCCTGGCGCTGATCGCCAACACGGCGCCGGTGGCCTACGGCGCGCTGGGCGCCCCGATCATCGGCCTGGCGTCGGTGACCGGGCTGGACCTGCTCGACCTGTCGGCCATGATCGGCCGCCAGCTGCCGTTCTTCTCCGTGATCGTGCCGTTCTGGCTGATCTGGGCCTTTGCCGGCTTCCGCGGCATGCTGGCGATCTGGCCGGCGATCCTGGTGGCGGGCGTGAGCTTTGCGATCCCGCAGTTCCTGGTGTCGAACTACCACGGACCGTGGCTGGTGGACGTGATCGCCGCGCTGGTGTCGATGGGCTCGCTGACGCTGTTCCTGAAGGTCTGGCATCCGAAGGAGATCTGGACCTCGACCAGGATCCTGGGCCGCCACGACGACTCCAAGGTCGACCATCCCGAAGCGCTCGAAGCCGATGCCCGCGCCAGCGCCGCCTCGGCCGGCATCTCGGTGGCCAAGGCCTGGATGCCGTGGGTGATCCTGACGGTGTTCGTCTTTGTCTGGGGCGTGCCCGAGTTCAAGAAGCTGATGGATAGCCTGTGGGCGTGGAAATTCCCGATCCCGGGGCTGGACAAGGCCATCGTCAAGGTGCCGCCGGTCGTGCCCAAGGACGTCATCGAAGGCGCGGTCTTCAACTTCAACGTGCTGTCGATGGCCGGCACCGGCATCTTTGTCTCGGCCATCGCCGGCGGCCTGCTGATGGGCTACTCGGTGCCGCGCCTGTTCAAGGAATACTGGGAAACCATCAAGCTGGTGCGCTACTCGCTGCTGACCATCTGCGCGATGTTCGGCGTCGGCTACCTGACCCGCTACTCGGGCCTGGATGCCACGCTGGGCCTGGCCTTCGCCCACACCGGCGTGTTCTATCCGCTGTTCGGCACCATGCTGGGCTGGCTGGGCGTGGCGCTGACCGGTTCGGACACGGCCTCGAACGTGCTGTTCGGCGGCCTGCAGAAGACCACGGCGGAGCAGCTGGGCCTGTCGCCGGTGCTGATGGCCTCGGCCAACAGCTCAGGCGGCGTGATGGGCAAGATGATCGATGCGCAGTCCATCGTGGTGGCCTCGACCGCGACCAAGTGGTACGGCCACGAAGGCGACATCCTGCGCTATGTGTTCTTCCACTCGATCGTGCTGGCGATCCTGGTGGGCCTGTTCGTGACGCTGCAGGCCTATGTGCCGCCGTTCACGCATATGGTGATCCACCACCCCTGACCATTCAGAAGTTTCCGCACTGCGGTTCTGACAAGGCCCCGCCCCTGGCGGGGCTTTTCCATTGTGCAAGGCGCGTATCATGTTGTGTCTGATCCGCCGCACGCGCGCCCCCACCTCCCACGAAGACGCCAGGGCGCGCCGGGCACAACGGGAAACCTGCCATGTTGCGTCGCCTGGAAAGACTGATCGACCCCTTCCGGGGCATGCCCGACCACGAGCCGCCCGGCCAGGTCTGGCGCTTTTATGCCTGGTACCTGCGCGAAGTGTGGGGTGTGTTCGCGCTGCTGTTGCTGGTGGGTCTGGTCGGCGCACTGATCGAGGTGGCGCTGTTCAGCTTCCTCGGCCGGCTGGTCGACATGGCACAGACCACGCCAGGCGCGGAGTTCTTCAGCCGGCATCGCAACGAGCTGCTGTGGATGGCCGTGGTGGCGCTGCTGCTGCGCCCGATCTTCTTCGGCCTGCACGACGTCCTTGTGCACCAGGTCATCAACCCCGGCCTGGCCAACCTGATCCGCTGGCAGAACCACCGCTACGTGCTCAAGCAGAGCCTGTCGTTCTTCCAGAATGATTTTGCCGGGCGCATCGCGCAGCGCATCATGCAGACCGGCTTCTCGCTGCGCGATTCCGCGGTGCAGGCGGTGGACGCAATCTGGCACGTGGTGATCTACGCGATCAGCTCGCTGGTGCTGTTCGCGCAGGCCGACTGGCGGTTAATGATCCCGCTGCTGCTGTGGATCGCGTGCTACGTGGCCGCCCTGCTCCACTTCGTGCCGCGCGTGAAGCAGCGTTCGGTAGTCGCCACGGAATCGCGTTCCCGGCTGATGGGGCGTATCGTCGACGGCTACACCAATATCACCACACTCAAGCTGTTCGCCCACACCCGTCACGAGGAAGACTATGCGCGCGACGCCATGTCCGAGCAGACCGAGAAGTCGCGGCTGGCCGGGCGCATGATCAGCGGCATGGACATCACCATCACCGCCATGAACGGCGCGCTGATTGCCGGCACCACGGGGCTGGCCCTGTGGCTGTGGAGCGAGGGGCACGTCACCACCGGCGCGATTGCGCTCACCACCGGGCTGGTGATCCGCATCAACAATATGTCCGGCTGGATCATGTGGGTGGTCAACGGCATCTTCGAAAACGTCGGCCAGGTGCAGGACGGCATGAAGACGATAGCCGTGCCGCGCGTGGTGACCGACCGCGCCGACGCGAAGCCGTTGCGCGTCACCCATGGCGAGGTCCGCTTCGAGCGGGTGGGATTCCACTATGGCAAGGGCTCAGGCGTCATCGAAGGCGTGGACCTGACGGTGCGCCCGGGCGAGAAGATCGGGCTGGTCGGCCCCTCCGGCGCCGGCAAGTCGACGCTGGTCAACCTGCTGCTGCGACTCTACGACGTCGAGCGCGGCCGCATCCTGATCGACGGCCAGGACATCGCCGCGGTCACGCAAGAAAGCCTGCGCGCACAGATCGGCATGGTCACGCAGGACACCTCGCTGCTGCACCGGTCGATCCGCGAGAACCTGCTCTACGGCAAACCCTCCAGTACCGAGGCTGAACTGCAGCAAGCCCTGCACCGCGCCCGCGCCGACGAATTCACCCCGCACCTGGTCGACGCCCACGGCAATACCGGGCTGGAGGCACAGGTCGGCGAGCGCGGCGTGAAGCTGTCAGGCGGACAGCGCCAGCGCATTGCCATCGCGCGCGTGCTGCTCAAGAATGCGCCGATCCTGATCCTGGACGAAGCCACCTCGGCCCTGGATTCGGAAGTGGAAGCGGCAATCCAGGAAAGCCTGGAAACGCTGATGCAGGGCAAGACCGTGATCGCCATCGCCCACCGGCTGTCGACGATTGCGCGCATGGACCGGCTGGTGGTGCTGGACAACGGCCATATCGTGGAAAGCGGCACGCACGCGCAATTGCTGGCGCACGGCGGACTGTATGCGCGGCTGTGGGCGCATCAGACCGGGGGATTTGTGGGAGTGGATTGAGTCGCTGGTTTGCTCCCCTCTCCCGCTTGCGGGAGAGGGGAGCAAACATTCGCCTGGGCTGACGATTCAGCTAATCAATTGCCGCCAGCCGGCGGCTCCACGCGCACCGGATCGATGCGCGGCTCCTTGAGCTTGGCCTCGATCGCCTTGCCCTTGCGCGCGCGCTTGCCGACGTAGGCCTGCAAGGCCACGCCTGCCAGCTTCTGCGAGGTCGGCTTGCCGCCGCGCCCCGCGCCCGAGAGCATCAGCCCCGGCGCGCCGACGCCCACCGCCTGCAGCAGCTTCTCCTTGGGTTCCAGCTCGATCAGGATCACGCCACGCCCGCCGGCGGACAGCACCTTCACTTCATCGAGCGCCACCAGCAGCAGGCGGCCGTTGCCGGACAGGCAGGCCACATGCGTGGCCTCGTCGCCGATCGGCGCCGGCGCCAGCGGCGTGTCGCCGTCATCCAGCGTCAGGAACGACTTGCCGCCCTTCTGCCGGCTGATCATATCGCCGACCTTGGTCTGGAAGCCATTGCCGCCCGCGGTGGCGATCAGCATGCGCTGCTCCGCGCTGCCGGCAAAGGTGTGCGCGACCTGGCTGCCGGACTGCAACTCGATCAGCGTGGTGATGGGCACCCCGTCGCCGCGCCCGCCAGGCAGGCTGGCGACCGGCACGGAATAGACCCGGCCGTTGGTGCCGAAGACCAGCAGCACGTCGACGGTACGGCATTCGAAGGTGCCGTAGAGCGCGTCGCCGGCCTTGAAGGTGAACTGCTGCGCGTCGTGGCCATGGCCCTGGCGCGTGCGCACCCAGCCCTTCTGCGACATCACCACCGTCACCGGCTCGTCGATCACGCGCACTTCGGCCGCGGCGCGGCGCTCTTCCTGGATCAGCGTGCGGCGCGGATCCTTGTCTTCCGGGCTGTACTGCTTGGCGTCGGTCTCGATCTCCTTGATGATGCGGCGGCGCATCATGGTCTCGGACTTGAGCAGCACGTCCAGGTCGGCCTGCTCCTCGCGCAGTTCCTTGAGTTCCTTTTCGATCCGGATCGCTTCCAGGCGCGCCAGCTGGCGCAGCCGGATTTCGAGGATGTCCTCGGCCTGGCGGTCGCTCAGGCCGAAGGCCTCGATCAGCGCCGGCTTGGGCTCGTCGCTCTCGCGGATGATGCGGATCACCTCGTCGATATTGAGCAGCACCAGCATCCGGCCTTCGAGGATATGGATGCGGTCCTCGACCTTGCCCAGGCGGTGGCGCGTGCGGCGCGTGACGGTGTCGAAGCGGAACGCGATCCACTCCGACAGGATCTCGCGCAGGCCCTTCTGGCGCGGGCGCCCGTCGGTGCCGATCATCACCAGGTTGATCGGCGCGCCCGACTCCAGGCTGGTATGCGCCAGCAGCGTATGGATGAACTCCTGCTGGCCGACGTTCTTGCTCTTGGGCTCGAACACCAGCCGCACCGGCGCATCCTTGCCCGATTCGTCGCGCACCGCATCCAGCACTGCCAGCACGGTGGCCTTGAGCTGCTGCTGGTCCTGCGTCAGCGTCTTCTTGCCGGTCTTGATCTTGGGGTTGGTGATTTCCTCGATCTCTTCCAGCACCTTCTGCGCCGAGGTGTTCGGCGGCAGCTCGGTCACCACCAGCTGCCACTGGCCGCGCGCCATCTCCTCGATGGTCCAGCGCGCGCGCACCTTCAGGCTGCCGCGGCCGCCCTCGTAGATCTGGGCGATATCGGACGCCGGCGAGATGATCTGGCCGCCGCCCGGGTAGTCCGGCCCCGGCATCAGCGCCAGCAGCTCGGCCAGCGTGATATTGGGATTGCGGATCATCGCCACGGTGGCCGCGGCGACTTCGCGCAGGTTGTGCGGCGGGATCTCGGTCGCCATGCCCACCGCGATGCCCGAGGCGCCGTTGAGCAGCACGAACGGCAGCCGCGCCGGCAGCAGCCTGGGCTCCTGCATCGAGCCGTCGTAGTTGGGGGCGAAATCGACCGTGCCTTCATCGATCTCATCGAGCAGCAGCCGCGAGATCGGCGTCAGGCGCGCTTCGGTGTAGCGCATCGCCGCCGCGCCGTCGCCATCGCGCGAGCCGAAGTTGCCCTGGCCGTCGATCAGCGGGTAGCGCAGCGAGAAGTCCTGCGCCAGGCGCACCAGCGCGTCGTAGGCGGACTGGTCGCCATGCGGGTGGAACTTGCCCAGCACGTCGCCGACCACGCGCGCGGACTTGACCGGCTTGGCGTCGGCGCGCAGGCCCATCTCGTGCATCGCGAACAGGATGCGGCGCTGCACCGGCTTCTGGCCGTCGGCCACCTCGGGCAGCGCGCGGCCCTTGACCACGCTGACGGCGTAGTCCAGGTAGGCGCGCTCGGCGTAGCGCGCCAGCGTCAGCGAATCGGCCGGCTCTTCAGGTTGAAACGTGATGTCTTGTTGTTCCATGGGTAGGCAAGAATTCGGCGCGCCACGTTGAACTGCCGGCGCGCCGGGTTGCTTGTTGTTCGGGTATGCCGGTCAGGGCATGGCGCGGCGCCCGCCGATGACCATCTTCACGCGCGGGCCGTCCGCGCTGGCGCTGGCGCGCCTGAGCACCGCGCCCTGCTGCGGCTGGTACAGCCGGTAAAACTGCAGCACGGTGCTGACATACTGCCGGGTCTCCGGGTAAGGCGGAATGCGGTTGTTGTAGCGCTGCACCGCGCCCTCGCCGGCGTTATAGGCAGCCAGCACCAGCTCCAGGTTGTTCGGGAACAGCTGCATCAGCCAGCTCAGGTAGCGCACGCCCGCGGTGATATTGGTGCGTGGATCGGCCAGCTTCTGCTCGATGCTTCGGCGCGCATCGGCGTTCACGCCAAAGCGCGCGCCGGTGTCGGGGATCACCTGCATCAGGCCGATCGCGCCCTTGGGCGACACCGCGCCCGGGTTGAAGCCCGACTCGACCGCCATCACCGCCTTGACCAGCGCGGGATCGACATCCTGCTTGCCGGCGATCTGGTGGATCAGCGGCTCGACGGTCTTGATATTGGGATGGTTGACGACGTAGCGGTACAGCTTGTGCTGCTCCAGGTCGATGTCAGCGCCAGCGGCCGCCTGCGACTGCCGCGCCGCCAGGCGCGCGGTATCCAGCTTGCCGCCATCCTTCATGAACAGCTTGTAGCGCGCGTCGAGCTTCTGGTCGGCAAAGTGCGCCACGCCATCGGCATCGATAAAGCCCCACAGCTCGGCATGCGCCGCCGGCACGAAGGCGAGCCCGGCCAGCGCCACGACGGCTGCCGCCGCCTTGCGCCATGGTTTGCCGGGAGTTCTCGTCGTCATCGTGCGTTCCAGATTACTGTCCGTTGGCGGCCGTCGGGAATGACGGCCAGGCAGACTGGGGGATTATCTACCCAATCACCGGCCGCCGCTTTCCGCTCAGGTTTCGCTCAGATATCGGCCTCGACCTCGTTGCCCTTCTCTTCCAGCCAGCTGCGGCGCTGTGCGGCCTCGCCCTTGCCCATCAGCATATTCATCATCTCGACGGTCTGCGGCAGGTCGTATTCGCCCAGCGACACGGGCAGCAAGCGCCGCGTGTCGGGGTTCATGGTGGTTTCCCAGAGCTGCTCGGCGCTCATTTCGCCCAGGCCCTTGAAGCGGGAAATCTGCCACGAGTTTTCCTTGACGCCGTCCTTGAGCAGCTTGTCCTGGATGGCCAGCAGCTCGCCTTCGTCCAGCGCGTACAGCTTCTGCGCCGGTTTCTTGCCGCGCGCGGGCGCATCGACGCGGAACAGCGGCGGACGCGCCACAAAGACGTTGCCGGTCTCGATCAGCTTGGGGAAGTGCCGGAAGAACAACGTCAGCAGCAGCACCTGGATATGCGCGCCGTCCACGTCCGCGTCGGACAGGATGCAGATCTTGCCGTAGCGCAGGTTGGACAGGTCGGGCTCGTCGTTGGCGCCGTGCGGGTCCACGCCGATCGCCACCGCGATGTCGTGCACCTCGTTGTTGGCAAAGAGACGGTCGCGCTCGGTCTCCCAGGTATTGAGCACCTTGCCGCGCAGCGGCAGGATGGCCTGGAACTCCTTGTCGCGGCCCATCTTGGCCGAGCCGCCGGCCGAGTCGCCCTCGACCAGGAACAGTTCGTTGCGGGTCACGTCGGTGGACTCGCAATCGGTCAGCTTGCCGGGCAGCACCGCCACGCCGGAGCCTTTTTTCTTTTCGACCTTCTGCGCCGCGCGCGTGCGCGCCTGGGCCTGGCGGATCACCAGCTCGGCCAGCTTCTTGCCGTACTCGACATGGTGGTTCAGCCACAGCTCCAGCGCCGGACGGCTGAAGGTGGAGACCAGCCGCACCGCGTCGCGGCTGTTCAGGCGTTCCTTGATCTGGCCCTGGAACTGCGGGTCCAGCACCTTGGCCGAGAGCACGAACGAGGCGCGCGCAAACACGTCTTCGCTCATCAGCTTGACGCCCTTGGGCTGCAGCGCGTGCATCTCGATAAAGCTCTTGACCGCCTGGAACAGCCCTTCGCGCAGGCCGGATTCATGCGTGCCGCCGGCCGGCGTCGGGATCAGGTTGACGTAGGACTCGCGCACCGGCGCGCCGTCTTCGGTCCAGGCCACCACCCAGGAGGCGCCTTCGCCGTCGGCAAAGCCTTCATCGCCGGGATTGGCGTCGGGGTCGGCAAAATGCTCGCCCTCGAACATCGGGATCACCAATTCCGCGCCGCTGCCCTGCGCCAGCGCCTCGACCAGGTAGCCCTTCAGGCCCTGGTCGTACTGCCAGGTCTGGCGCTCGCCGGTCTTCTCGGTCACCAGCGTGACCTTGACGCCGGGCAGCAGCACCGCCTTGCTGCGCAGCAGGCGCTGCAGCTCGGCCAGCGGGATCGCGGCCGAGTCGAAATACCTGGCATCCGGCCACACCTGCACGCGGGTGCCGCTCTTCTTCTCGCCCCGCTCGATCTTGCGCGAGGCCAGCGGCACGGTCACGTCGCCGCCGGAGAAGGTCAGCGTCGAGCACATGCTGTCGCGCCACACGGTCACGTCCAGCTGCGTCGACAAGGCATTGGTCACCGACACGCCCACGCCGTGCAGGCCGCCCGAGAAGGCATAGGCACCGCCCTTGCCCTTGTCGAACTTGCCGCCGGCGTGCAGCCGGGTGAAGACGATCTCGACCACCGGCACGCCTTCTTCCGGGTGGATGCCCACCGGGATGCCGCGGCCGTCGTCTTCCACGCTGAGGCTGCCGTCGCGATGCAGGGTCACCAGGATCTCGGAGCCGTGGCCGCCGAGGGCCTCGTCCGAGGCGTTGTCGATCACCTCCTGCACGATATGCAGGGGGTTGTCGGTCCGGGTGTACATGCCGGGACGCTGCTTGACCGGCTCCAGGCCCTTCAGGACCCGGATGGAAGATTCGCTGTACTGACTGGTTTTGCTCGCCATGGAGTCGCTACGAAAGTGATGGTCCCGGCTGCCATGAGGCGCACAACTGTGCACGCGCCGGGGCACCGGGCACTGCATTGTAATGGAAGCGGGCGACGGCAATCCCGCCAAAAAGGCGCTTGGCCTGCCGACCCGCGCTGGCGCCGGTTTTGCCGGGCCGCCGCCACTTTTTGCCAGGGCGCCGGCAGCGCGGGCAGCGCCGTACGCGTTTTCCCGAGCCGGAGTAAACTCGCCAGCACCCGGCCCCGGCAAGCCCGATTGCCGTCCCGGCATGGACAACAACAAGCACACACAATCCCTGTCGGCACCGCTTACCCGGCGGGACTGCCGCACATCGAGCCAAGACATGCAGAACCGACAACTCTCCCTGACCACCGTACTTGTGTGCGGTGGGCTGCTCGTGACCCTTTCAATGGGCATCCGGCACGGCTTCGGCCTGTTCAACCTGCCGATCACCCAGGCCCATGGCTGGAACCGAGAGACCTTCGCCTTCGCGCTGGCGCTGCAGAACCTGATGTGGGGCGCCAGCCAGCCCTTTGCCGGGGCGCTCGCCGACAAGTTTGGCGCGCTGCGCATCATGCTGGTCGGCGTGGCGCTGTACGTGGCCGGGCTGGTGGTGATGGCGCTGGCCACCAGCGGCACCGCCTTTGCCACCGGTGCCGGCGTGATGATCGGCATCGCCCAGTCCGGCACCACCTACAGCATCGTCTACGGCGTGATCGGCCGTGTGGCCAGCCCCGAGAAGCGGGTCTGGGCCATGGGCATCGCCGCCGCGGCCGGCTCCTTCGGCCAGTTCCTGATGATCCCGGTGGAACAGGGCCTGATCTCCGGGCTGGGCTGGCAGAGCGCCCTCTATGTAATGGCATTGATGGCCTGCGTGATGCTGCCGCTGGTGCTGACGCTGCGCGAGCCGCGCGAAGCGGCCCACACCGGCGGCCACCACCAGACCATCGGCCAGGCCGTGCACGAAGCCTTCGGCAACCGCAACTTCCAGCTGCTGACGCTGGGCTACTTCGTGTGCGGCTTCCAGGTGGTGTTTATCGGCGTGCACCTGGCGCCCTACCTGAAGGACCAGGGCCTGACCGACCCCAAAGTCGCCGTCGTGGCGCTGGCGCTGATCGGGCTGTTCAATGTATTCGGCACCTATACCGCGGGTGCGCTGGGGCAGCGCCTGCCCAAGCGCTACCTGCTGTCCGCCATCTACGTGACGCGCTCGGTGGTGATCGCCAGCTACCTGCTGCTGCCGCTGACGGTGGCCAGCACCTGGGTGTTCGCGGCGGTCATGGGCTTCCTGTGGCTGTCCACGGTGCCGCTGACCAACGGCATCATCGCCCAGGTGTTCGGCGTGAAATACCTGTCGATGCTATCGGGCGTGGTGTTCTTCTCGCACCAGATCGGCAGTTTCCTGGGTGCCTGGCTGGGCGGCTTCCTCTACGACCGCACCGGCGGCTACAACACCGTGTGGCTGATCGCGATCGCGCTGGGCGTGGTGGCCGCGCTGGTGAACCTGCCGATCCGCGAGCAGGCGCTGGTGCGCGCGCAGCCGGCGGCGGCATGATGAGCACGACCCAGGCGCGCGTGATGAAGGCAGCCGGGCTGGCGGTACTGGCCGGGGTGCTGGCGCTTGGGTTCGTGGGTTACCTGCGGCCGGGGTTCATGGTCGACCTGACCAACATGGTGTTGGCCTGGTGCGGGTGAGGGTCGGCTTGCCTGACCTCAGGCCCCCTCGCCCTTCGACTTCGCCTCCAGCACTTCCCAGCGCTCCAGCGCTTCCAGCAGTTCCATCTCGATCTCGTCGTGCCGCGTGCCCAGCTGCGCGGCCTTGGGCGCATCGCTGACATAGAGCGAGCCGTCCGCGAGCTGTGCCGAGATCACCTTCTGCTCGGTTTCCAGCGCGGCAATGCGCTCCGGCAGGCCGTCCAGTTCGCGCTGCTCCTTGTACGACAGCTTGACCGTACGATTGGCGCCGCGCGCTTCGCGCGAATCCTTGCCCTTCACCGGCTCTGCCGCCTTCTGCTCCGGCTTGCGCGCCGCTTGCAGCGCCGCGCTGCGGGCCGACTGCTCGACCCAGTCGGAATACCCGCCCACCGACTCGCGCCACACGCCATCGCCCTCGGCGGCCAGGGTCGAGGTCACCACGTTGTCCAGGAAGGCGCGGTCGTGCGAGACCAGGAACACGGTGCCGCCATAGTCCTGCAGCAGTTCTTCCAACAGTTCCAGCGTGTCGATGTCGAGATCGTTGGTCGGCTCGTCCAGCACCAGCACATTGGCCGGGCGCGCAAACAGGCGCGCCAGCAGCAGCCGGTTGCGCTCGCCACCAGACAGCGACTTGACCGGCGAACGCGCGCGCTCCGGCGCGAACAGGAAGTCGCCCAGGTAGCTCATCACATGCTTGCGCTGGCCGTTGACCTCGACCCAGTCGCTGCCCGGGCTGATGGTGTCGGCCAGCGAGCGCTCCAGGTCCAGCGCGGTGCGCATCTGGTCGAAGTACGCCACCTGCAGGTTGCTGCCGTTGCGCACGGTGCCGCTGTCCGGCGCCAGTTCGCCCAGGATCAGCCGCAGCAGCGTGGTCTTGCCGGCGCCGTTGGGGCCGATCAGGCCGACCTTGTCGCCGCGCATGATGGTGGCGGTGAAGTCGCGCACCACCACCTTGTCGCCGTAGGCCTTGCTGACGTCGGTCAGCTCGGCCACGATCTTGCCGGAGCGGTCGGCCTGCGACACCTCCAGCCTGACATTGCCCTGCACCTCGCGCCGCGCGGCGCGCTCGTTGCGCATCGCCACCAGGCGCTGGATGCGCGACACGCTGCGAGTGCGGCGCGCCTCCACCCCCTTGCGGATCCACACCTCTTCCTGCGCCAGCAGCTTGTCGAACTTGGCCTGCTCGACCTGCTCGGCGGCAAGCATCTCTTCCTTGCGCGCCTGGTAGGCGGCGAAGTTGCCGGGGAAGGACACCAGCCGGCCGCGGTCCAGTTCGATGATGCGGGTGGCGACGCGGTCGAGGAAGGCGCGGTCGTGGGTGATCAGCAGCACGCTGCCGCGGAAGCCCAGCAGCAGGTCTTCCAGCCAGCGGATCGCTTCCACATCGAGGTGGTTGGTGGGCTCGTCCAGCAGAAGGATGTCGGGCTCGGCCACCAGCGCCTGCGCCAGCGCCACGCGTTTCTGCAGGCCACCGGACAGTGCCTCGACGCGCGTGTGCGAATCCAGCCCCAGGCGCGCCAGCGTGGTTTCCACGCGGGTGCGCAGCTGCCAGGCGCCGGCGGCGTCGAGCTCGGACTGCAGCCGGTGCAATTCGGCCAGCGCGGCTTCGTCGTCGTGGTTCTCGGCGACGCGGTCGGCGGCGGCCTCGTAGCGCACCAGCAAGTCGTGCGCATCGCCCATGCCCTGCGAGACCGCGTCGAACACGGTGATGCCCGCCTCGAACTGCGGCTCCTGCGGCACGTAGGCGCTGGTCACGCCGCTCTGGCGCGCGATCAGCCCGTCGTCGGGCGCCGACAGCCCCGCCACGATCTTCAGCAGCGAGGACTTGCCCGAACCGTTGCGCCCGATCAAACCCACGCGCTCGCCGGCCTCCAGCGAAAAGTCGGTGTGATCGAGCAGGGCCACGTGCCCGAAGGCAAGCTGGGCGTCGGTAATGGAAAACAGGGCCATGGGAAAAAGACGAGACGACGAGGGAAAGGAGGGACGGCCTGGCAGCCAGGGCTGGCGTGGCACGGCAGCCCGCATTGTAGACGACCGGGGCCGGGCCAAGGCTGGCCCCAAAAAAGAAGGGCCCGCGCACTGCGGGCCCAAGAGTCTCTCCTCGGTGCCCTGCTCGCAAGGCACGAAGCCAGCATAACAACGCCCCCCTGCCCGCTCCAGTCGGAAAAGTCCGTAAGGGAAAGCCCCGTCAACCGCGATTTCTGGACGCCGCCGCGGCAAATTGGTACGACCAAGGCACTCATGCGAAGATGTCGGCCGTGCCAATGGCCTGCTGCCACCTTCATGACCACCGCTTCGCTGAAATTGTCCGACCTGTCCGTGTCCGCGCTGGTCGCCGGGCTGGTCGCCACGCTCACCGGCTATACCAGTTCGCTGGTGCTGATGATCCAGGCCGGCCACGCCGCCCACCTGACCGATGCCCAGATTTCGTCCTGGATCTGGGCGCTGTCGATGGGAATGGGGATCACCACCATCAGCCTGTCGCTGGCGCTGCGCGTGCCGATCGTGGTGGCCTGGTCCACGCCCGGCGCGGCGCTGCTGATCGCCAGCCTGCCCGGCGTGCCCTACGCGGAAGCCATCGGCGCCTTCCTGCTGGCCGGGCTGATGATGGCCGCGGCCGGCATGACCGGGTGGTTCGACAAGCTGATGCGCGCCCTGCCCGCCAGCATCGCGTCAGCCCTGCTCGCCGGCATCCTGTTCCGCATCAGCGTGGATGTGTTCGTGCAGGCGCAGCACCAGACCGTGCTGCTGCTGGCGATGTTCGCCGCCTACCTGCTCGGGCGGCGCCTGTGGCCGGCCTATGCGGTGCCAGGGGTGCTGCTGACCGGGGCGGTGGTCGCCGGCGTGCTCGGCCAGCTCGATTTCTCGGGCGTGCGGCTGGCGTTGGCGGTGCCGGTGTGGACCACGCCGGCATTCTCGCTGTCAGCCTTGGTCAGCATGGCGGTTCCGCTGTTCATCGTGGCGCTGGCCTCGCAGAACATCCCCGGGCTGGCCGTGCTGCAAGCCGACGGCTACCACGTGCCGGCCTCGCGCCTGATCTCGATCACCGGCCTGACCTCGGCCGTGCTGGCGCCGTTCGGCTCGCACGGCGTCAACCTGGCGGCGATCACCGCCGCCATCTGCACCGGCCCGCAGGCCGACCCCGACCGCAACCGCCGCTATACCGCGGCCGTGGTCTGCGGCGTGGGCTACCTGGTCGCGGGCACGCTGGCGGCCAGCATCGCGGCGCTGTTTGCGGCCTTTCCGCAAGCGCTGGTGGTGGGCGTGACCGCGTTCGCACTGATGGGCTCGATCGCCAACGGCCTGACCGTGGCCATGCAAATCCCGGCCGAGCGCGAAGCCGCGCTGCTGACCTTCATGATCACGGCGTCCGGCATGACCCTGGCGGGTGTCGGCTCCGCGTTCTGGGGCGTGGTGGGCGGCATGCTGGCGTTCCACGTGCTGCGCCGGCGCGCCGCCTGAGCATCGCCGCTAGAGCATCAGGAAAGCCACGTCCGCGTAGCCGATATCGTCGGACGACACGCCCCTGCGGCGCTGGAACAAGACATGCTGCAGCATGCGGTCGCGATGGGCCGCGAAGGTTTCCGGATCCAGGTTCAACGCCGCGCGCGCGTAGTGCTCGGCCATCAGCTTGTAGACGCGATGACGCACCTGCAGCATCTCGTTCGCCGCCTGGAGCCGGCTCATTTCCCCCACATGGTCTTCGTCCAGCTGACGCATGCTGACCACCACCCGGGCATGCATGCCCCGGTAGCGATCGACCTCCGCATGGGCCTTGCGCAACTCTTCGCGCAGCGACCGCACCTCCTGCAACAGCTTCAGGTTGTGCTGCACGCCGCGTTGGATGCGCGAAGCCTCTTCCAGTGCTTGGTCCGCCGCGGCGATGGTGTCCTGCCACGGATTCGCGTCCGGCGCGGGCGCCCCGTCCCCGGGCTGCGAAGACGTCCCGGCGGCCGTGCCGTCGATGCCATTGTGATGCATACCGCTCCCCTTACCCATGCCCGCCGCCGGCATCGTGGGGTTCGTGCCGGCTTGGTCGGGCCAACTACCGCGACTGCCCTGTAGGACTTGTGCCGCGGGCCGGCCATGCGCCCGCTTGTTCTCTTCGTTATAGCCACATTCAATCCTCCATCACCGCTTTGCACAACCACCGCAACGGAGGGGCGCGGCTTTGGCGCAACATGCGGGAGCGCTAAGATGCCGGCTTCGGCCCGTTTCGGCCCACCCATTTATGCGCTCCCATGAACGGATACTTGCTCCTCGCCCTCGCCATCGTCGCCGAAGTCATCGCCACCAGCAGCCTGAAGGCGTCGCAGGGTTTTACGCGCCTGGTCCCCAGTGTGCTGGTCGTGACCGGCTATGTGGCGGCGTTCTATTTGCTGATGCTGGTGATGCGGACAGTGCCGGTGGGGATTGCCTATGCGATCTGGAGTGGGGCCGGGATCGTGCTGGTGTCGCTGATCGCGGTGGTGCTGTACCGCCAGGTGCCGGATCTGGCGGCTTGCGCTGGGATTGGTCTGATTATTGCCGGCGTCGCCGTCATTCAGCTGTTTTCGAAGACTAGCGCGCATTGATCATAGGTATGCTCGGCAGAGATGACCCCTCATCCACTCTTGCCGCAGTCCCATTTTGGGACTGGCATTGCCCACATGCGAATCATAGCGAAGGGGTCTTTGCTGCAATTCAGCAAGTTCCACCCCGAAGCCAGGCAACCGCTGCTTGCCTGGCATGAAGAAGCCCGCTGCGCGGCCTGGACCGCGCCCAGGGACATCAAGGCACGCTACGCCAGTGCCAGCTTCGTCGGCAGCAACCGCGCGGTCTTCAATCTCGGCGGGAACAAGTACCGGCTTATCGTCGCTGTCGCATACCGATTGGGGGTCGTCTGCGTGAAGTTCAAGCGCTGGCCGCGGTCTCCGCCCTGGTCGACGCAGACCCTGCGCCCGACACGCCTGAGGGCGACAAGCTGGAAATCCTCTCCATGCTGGTGGAACGGTATGAAGCCGGGCACTTTCCGATGGATCTGCCGGATCCGATCGCCGCGATCCGCTTTCGCATGGAACAAGCTGGCCTCACGCCACGCGACATGCAACCGTACCTGGGTAACCTCAACCGCGTATATGAAGTGCTCAATGGCAAGCGCGCGCTGAGTCTGGCCATGATCCGGCGGCTGCACCGTGACCTGAAGATTCCCGCGAACGTGCTGATCGCCGAACGCAGTGCGGCATGAGCACTTGCGCAGCGACTGGCGCGCGTGCTAGCCAAAGCGCGCATCGATCTGCTTCCTGGCCCAGTCCGAGGCATGCTGCCATGCCTCGCCTTCGCTGAAGAACTGGCCCGGAACAAGATGGTGATCGAAGACCTTGAGTGGCGCGCCATCCGCCGCTTTCGCGCAGATGGTCACCTCACCTTGCCAGGGGCCGCCAACGCCAAGGGACGTTGCCGATGCTTCATACCAGTGGTCGCGGTAATACGTGAACCCTTGGAGATCCATGTCTTTCTCCACTTGTGGCGTTCAGGAAGTGTCAGTCGTTGGCGTCGCCTGAAGTGGCCTGGTCAATCTCCCGTTTCGCGGACGCATAAGCGTTATCAATCGCGACCGATTCCGTAGGAGCAAGCGCCCCGGTGTTGTGCCGGTGTCCGTGACCGCGGATGCCATATGACCAGTCCCACTGGCCGCCCGAGTCCTTTATGACCTGGATCGAGATCTCTCGGCCTTTGTATTTCAGTTCCATGGCGAGCGCTCCGGAGTTTGGAGGATCGTAGCATGAAGCACCTGTCAATCCAGGCCCTCGACGGCGAGGCTGGCGCCATCCTCTCGGACTGAAACTCCGGGGAATGCCTAGATCGAGTTGGGGAGGAAGCACTGCTGGGAACCACAGCGGTCCCGGCATTCTTCGCCCTGAGTGGCGTAGCTAGGGCGCGCGACGCCCATAGCGGGAGAGATATTCCGGCGCGAACGTCGCCCCCCATCCCGTGTGTATGCGTTCGATCGCTTTAGCCTGGCAAACGCCGGTGCTGATAAGGCGGTGCACTTCGGCATCAACATGTTCCTCAGTGAAAATGCGGGTTTTCACCGGCTCGCCATCATCT
Source organism: Cupriavidus sp. FW305-26 (assembly GCF_058787975.1). NCBI lineage: Bacteria > Pseudomonadati > Pseudomonadota > Betaproteobacteria > Burkholderiales > Burkholderiaceae > Cupriavidus > Cupriavidus sp. FW305-26. Next base: position 1,422 of record NZ_JBYTAH010000010.1, on the reverse strand, counting down.
GGGCAATGAAACCGTGCCACAAGCGTACTCGGTATGAGATCGGAGAACCACGCATGATTCCCATCTAATTGCCCTCCTTGGCGGTTCATGAGGAACGAAACGGGACCCAACACCATGACGCCCGCGAGCACGAATGCGGCGCGCTTAGCGCCCACCAACCAAAAGCACGCAAGTGCGCCGAACAGTGCGATTGCGCCCATGAATCAGTCCATCCTTTGGAGCGTGCGTGTTGTGACAGCGCCCATGGTAAGTGCCCCCTTCCGGCTAGGTTCTGATAAGAGGCGGCCATTGTACCGTGAGCCGGGCAACTCCCCCGTCCTAGCGCGGGCCACGCCTCCACCGTCTTCCGGTGCTTCGCTTCACACGCCCCTAGCGCTTTCAGCACGCCCCTCATCCCCCATTCCTGCCACGCATCGCATCATAGTCGGCCGTAGCGGTCGCGTCCGGCAGGTCGCCACAGGCCTCTTGGCGGCGATGGATCGACTACACGCGGGCACCGAATCGAAGGGGTTTCACGGATGGGAGAACGGGCTGTGCGAGCCCGCCGGCGACCAACTGGAGGAAGTACGGCACGAGTTGGAAATTTTGCTGGCGAGCACGCCAAGGCAAACAAGCCTGATCACGGGCGCCGACTTCGATCCTGAGGCGTTCGAGCGCATCTGGAAGTCGGAAGCCGTCCAGCGAGCAGCAAGCAGCTATGGCTGGCGCGGCTTGGCCGAGGCCGTCTGGGCAGACGCCTTTCACGAAGTGTCGCGGACTTGCCAGCGCCCCCGGAGAACATCGTGCTTTGCGGGGAATGCATCTACCGAGATTAGGTCCCTCCCCACAGGCTGATGAAGCGATCACCAAGATCTTGACGCTCAATCCGGTGGGTCTCTTTGGCCTTCAGGTCAGTCACGAGCCAGGATGACCCGAGCCTGCAAGCACATAAACTATAATCTTGGCGCTTTCCCGTACTTACTCTGTTCATCAAATAAAAGCAGTTGCGGCTCTTCAATCGCGCAATCGCACCAAGGTTCATGAAAATATTGCGACAAGGAAGTATCGATACACAAGCAAAGCTATGGATGCCTGTGCGAGGTTGCCTTATGTTATTGTTGTTGGCAGGGCAAAATCTCCTGATTTTTTGGCGACATTACTTTGATGGCATCGCGTTCCCCGACGACTTCCTGTTGACTTATCACGCCATTCCGTACTACTGGATCGAGGCAGTCAAGTTGGGCAAAGGGATCGCCTGGATTCCTTTTCAGGGTATGGGGTATCCCTTGTTCCTGAACCTGCAAAGCGGAGAGTTTTATCTTCCATTCTGGCTGTTTCCCTTGTTTGACGGAACATACACCATCCATGCCGCTGTCGTGATGCAAGGCGCGCACGTGCTGCTTGGAAGTATCGGCGCGGCCGTCTGCGCACGACTGTTGGGGG